>JALHTX010000177.1 GCA_022866015.1 Thermoplasmatota archaeon | reverse complement strand
ATTACCTGTTTGATCAGCAGTTCTTCTGAACCGCTCCACGATGTAGCAAGCGTAGTCGATACCAACACCAATGGTGATGCATGTAACCATAATTGTCAGAATATTCAATGAATATCCAATAAAGTACATTGTTCCAAGTACCCAGATTATGGAGATTGTGACTGGAATCATTGCAATCAGACCTAGTATCGGGTTTCGATAGATGAAAGACAACATGATAGCTGCAAGAATAAAACACACAACAGTGGAGGTAGTTTGGCTTTCAATCATATTTTCAATGATGGCTAAGGTGATAAGCATGTTCCCGGTTACAATAAATGATGCATCCCCATAACTAGTAAGATCATCATCTAGTTCTTCATTTAGTACTTCCAATTCTTTTGTGAGATCCCCGTTAAACCCTGAACCAGCATCAGTATAAACGCTAATTATTGTTGCCGTATATTTGTCTTGATCTTTGTAGAGAATGCCCTGTACTTGCATCCCATAATCATCGCTATCATACAGATAATCATATAACTCGTGTACATCTTCGTCAGATTTCGGCAGATTCGTTGATTCATCAATATTATATGCTGTAATAAGGGATTGATTATTGGCGACTGCTTGTTGGATGATGGTATATATACTTTCAGTTTTTGCGCTACCATCAGTTTTTCGCGTCACATACTGATCATCATCAATATTCTTGTGAGTAGTCGCAAGTCCTTGTAATGTCTGTACCGTTGCAACATTTCCCTCAAGGAGAATGTATTCTTGATCCTGACTTGAAAAGGGAAAATTTTCGTTTATCTTGTTTAAAAGGGTGATTGCAGGATTATCTTGTGGCATGAATTTATTCATGTCAAACTCTGATTTTAGTTGCGAAATCCCTGTACCCATGATTATACAAATGAGAATTGTCACAGCAAAGACTTTTTTCTCATGACGAATAAGAATTTGTGCAAGGTGCCCCATGGGGTTTCGTACCGAAAAGATCTGTTTCTTTTGTTTTACTTTTATTTTCTTCTTTTTTCTATCAACAATATATCGTAGTGCGGGTAGGAACGTCATGCTGATAATGAAGGTATAGGTTATACCAAGAGCTAAAAAGACCCCAAAGGTTTGTATTGGGGGGATACTTGCTGTAAGAAATGAAAGGAATGCAATAGCTGTCGTGAACCATGCGAGAAAAATAGCTACTCCCACTTCTTTAATTGAGAGTCGTATTGCCTCTGCTGTGGTTCTCCCCTTTCTTAATTCCGTTCTATAGTTGTACAAAAGGTTAACCGCATATTCTACCCCTAATCCAATATTTATGGGAAGCAATGCAACAAAAATGATGTTAAAAGAAATACCTAGCAAGGCCATTGTACCAAACAGCCAAATGCACGAAAAAGCAAAAACTATGATTGGTAGAAACATATAGGATGGTCTCCTGAAAGCGAGGAACAGAACGCAGAGAATCATAATAAAAATAGAGGGTCCAATGATAGTCATTGATTCCATGCTCACTTCTTCGATCTGGGCACTAATGATACTTTCACCGGTTACTTGTAGAGTGATTGTTTCAAATTTACTGTCAAACTCTATGATTTCATTGATGATATTGTTGTTGGTACTTTCGTCACTTGTACTGTCCAGTTGAATGATAATGATGCTGGCCTTCGGAGTTTTAGTCTGTTCATAATCTTTTGAAATGAACGAGAGAGCGTTCACCCGTAAATCGTTGAATAACTGCGGAATCATGGGAAATACGGTGGTTGAAACACCTGTATCTGGTGCTTTGTCTGCATTGGTCCATATTTGTTCTACATCTTTCAACGAAAACGTATCAGGGAGCATATCAGTCATACCTGATAAGTTATCCAAATTAATGTCGTACTTTTGTAACATCCGCGAGACTAACGGACCAAATATTGGTCTCTGCCGAAGTCGCTCAATACGATCAAATAAATAACTCGTGTTTATTACAATACGTCTGCCAGGTCGATTCAGCAGTGGGGTCTGATAATATCTCATACCAGCAGTGAAATTGGAAAGTTTAGCAGGTAATTCAAAAGAGCCGTAGTAGGGAGCTATTCCAAATTTCCTTAGCTCATCTTTTGGTACAACGATGTTGATTTTATTGTTGTTGAAATCAAATGTAATGTTTGCTTTGTCAATAGCTATTGGGAAAAACGTTTCTTGTCCTGGGGGCTCAATCCATAGATAAACGTCGTTTTTATACGATTGGGATAATGTGTGATTTCTAATGCTTTTGATAATCTGCTTTATATTTCCAGAAAATCCATTTCCTATTTCCCAAACAGAATTAGCTGGTTGAATGCGTGCAGCTATCTGATATTTCATACTGTATTCTGGAGGGGTTAACAAGTTTTCAAATTCTATGTACCACTCCATAGTACTAACTTTTGATAATGGTGGTTTATTAGTTGATTTAAAATATGAAAGGTCATACACCGCTATGGAAAAAGTTATAGTGCTATTATCTTTTGATACGTAGTAATTTTTAATGTCTGTACTATCAGCTGATTTTCCTTTTGAAATACGTGGATGTAAATTGTAATCTACAGGTTCATTTGGATCAGTAGTGTTTAATATTTTTGTTTCCAATTGAGTAGACTCGTTTAATAGATCGTTAATTGCAATATCGATCTGCTTATCTGTGCAGTTTTCCAAAGATTTACTAAATTCCATCTGACAAACAGTGTCTACGAAGGTAGCAATTGAGATGGTACTACTAACCTCAGGAAGTTTTTCAATTTCTTTTTGGATTTTGTACTGGTCTCGCAACGCTTGTGGGGTGATGGTGCTATCTACTTGCTGTTTTTCCACAAAGAGAAGTAAGACCTGTGGACTTGTACCAAAATAGTCGGATATTCTATTTTTTGCTTTTATTAATTCATTATCAGGAGTAAAATTTTCGAAATTCGTTTCAAAATTGAGACCTGGGATAAAAATAGCAAAACCAATAGTTACAAGGATAACTAATAGAACCACGAACCATGGTCTTTTTTCTATAATTCGCCCCAGTTGTTTTAACATAACTATCTTTCTTTGTTTCAGCTATTATATTTTTGGTGTATTACAATGAATTACAATGATATTTAATTTCTAAATTAATATAATTTATGTTAATATACATAATTTATTAATTAATATATAAATATTTTTTAACAATTTTTAACCAATAAAATAATTTTAAATTAATAGACAAAAAATAAAAAATTTACTAATAACAAGAAAGCCCGAATTTCTCATCCTATAAATATTATCGATACTTTTATTTTCAAAAAGAAGATTATGATGTGTTAAAGTACGATTTTACCTATTTTTTAGCGGGAATTGAACAATTAAAACTGATATCTTTCCTCTGCACGTTTATGATTTTTACATGAGAAAAATGATTTTATTTACTTTAAAGTTATTTAACAAATCTTTATGTTTCTTAACCTTAAAAGATTCTGAAAATATAGACATAGTGTTTCAATAATCTTTGTTTTGGACCGTGGTTATGTTTTATAACCCCTTATTTTATTACAGAAACAGAAAATGAAAGTTGAAGATATTCCATTAAAACAAGAAATAATCGAAATATTAAAAGAACATGGAATAAATAAGTTGTATCCTCCTCAGGAAAAAGCTTTGCCTTTTGTTCTAGATGGTAAAAACACTGTTCTTTCTATTCCTACTGCTAGTGGTAAAAGCCTTATAGCATATCTTGGTATAGTAAACAAACTTTTAAATGAGGGTGGTAAAGCACTATATATTGTTCCACTTAAGGCTCTTGCACATGAAAAATATGAAGAGCTTTTACTTTTTGAAAAACTTGGATTTAAAGTTGGTATATCAACTGGAGACCTTGATGATTCTGATCCACATCTCTCTCGTTTTGATATAATTGTTTGTACCTCAGAAAAAGCAGATTCATTATTGCGTCATCGAGTTTCATGGGTTGATAAAATAAAGGTTTTAGTCGTAGATGAAATTCATCTTATAAATGATCCTGATAGGGGACCTACTCTTGAAGTAATTATCTCTCATTTTAAATCACTTAATCCAAATACTCAGATTATCGCACTTTCGGCAACTATCAAAAACGCTACAGAACTTTCAATTTGGCTTGATGCACAACTAGTTCAATCTGATTGGAGACCTGTTAAACTTCGTGAGGGAGTCTGTTATAAATCAAGTATCAAGTTTGATGATGGAAAAATTATAGATTTTGATGACTCTGATAAAAAAACTTTAGAAAAACTTGTAACAGATTCTATATCAAATGGCGGTCAGGTTTTGGTTTTTGTAAATAGTAGACGTTCCACTGTATCTCTTGCAGGTAAACTTGGTTTAGAGGTTGAAAAGATTTTATCAGATAAAGATAAAAAAAATTTAAAAAAACTTTTAGACTCTAGAAAAAAACAGCTCTCTGAACAGACTAGTTTTGATAAAACACTTTTTTTAAATCTTGGGCATGGTGTTGCCTTTCATAATGCTGGTCTTTCTAGTGAACATAGAAGACTTGTTGAAAATGGTTTTAAAGAAAGGATTATAAAATGTATCGTCGCAACACCTACTCTTGCAGCAGGAGTAAATATTCCTGCGCAGCGTGTAATTATTAGGGATTTATGGCGTTATGACCCTAATTTTGGTATGCATCCTATACCTATTCTTGAGTATAAACAGCAGGCTGGTCGTGCTGGTCGACCTCGTTATGATAAGTTTGGTGAAGCTATAACTATTGCAAAAAATGAAAGACAACTTGAAGAAATTTTTAATAATTATATACTTGGTGAAACAGAGCCTATTTTTTCAAAACTTGGTAATGAATCTGCGTTACGTATGCATTTACTTGCAGCAATTGCTACAAATTTTGTAAAAGATATAGAAGGTATTTACAAATTTATTGATAGTACTTTTTATGCATATCAATCTGATATATCAACTCTTAAAAATGAAATTGATAATGCAATAGGTTTTCTTTTAAATAACGGCTTTATTGAGCAAATTAACGAAAAAGAGTATATGGCTACATTATTAGGTAATAGAACTAGTAGTTTGTATATCGATCCTCTTTCTGCTCTGCAACTTAAACGTGCACTTGAAAAATCCTGTAAAAGAGAATCTTCGAGCCTTAGTTTTTTACATGCGGTATGTTCAACACCAGATGTAAAAAGTTTGTATCTACGTAGTAGTGATACCTGGGTTGAAGAAAAAGCAGAGTTTTCTCGTGGTGAATTCTTACTTGACCCGCCTTTTACAGGTAGTGATGACTACGAGTGGTTTTTAAGTGATTTGAAGACTGCATCTCTAGTTGAGGATTGGATAAATGAAATGTATGAAGATGGAATCGTAAACAAATATAATGTTGGACCTGGTGATATACATAACATTGTTGAAAAGGTTCAGTGGCTACTGCATGCTACACGTGAGTTTGCTCGTATGTACAATTTTGATTGTGTAACAGATATAAATGATTTACTTATGAGGGTTGAATATGGATGTAAAAAAGAACTACTCAATCTGGTTTCTTTAAAAGGTATAGGTCGAATTCGTGCACGTACTTTATTTAACGAAGGTTTCAAAACAATTAATGATCTTCGTGGTGTACCATTAAAACGTCTGGCTCAAATAAAAACTATTGGTGATGGTATCGCAAAAAGCATTAAAAGTCAAATAGGAGAAAGCGATTCAGGTGAAGAAAAAGAGCTTTCTGAGTTTATAAAAAAATAAAGATTTATATGTATAAAATAATAGGTGCAAAGGGAAAGATTTCAAATATCGATAAGTTTTTAGAAAAAATAAATAGTTTTTGTGAAAAAAAAAGTATTGTTATTCAAGTATTTAATGCTGAGATGATATATGGAGATAAACATATTATATCTGCTTATGAACATGCAAAAAGAGCATTTGAACAAAAAACAAATACAGCAAACACTCTTGCTATGGAAATCCTGCTTTATGCATCAGGTGAGAGACAATTAAAACTTGCTATTCCAAAAATTGGTATTAAAAAAGGTCAAGCAGATGTTGCTTTTATATTTATAGGAGATAAAATAACTGATAAATTAATAGATGAGTTACTGCAGGAAGTATCAATTAAGAGAGATGATAAAGTTCTTGAGGGTGATATTAATACATTGAAAAAGTTTGGTTTAAAAGAAAGTGAGATAAAAACAGTCTCAAAAGATAAATATTGCGGTCTTATACTTGAAAAGATTGCTTTAGTTGATATTATTAAATAAAGCCCGTATGGGATAGAAGTTATAAATACAAACTACCCACAACATTAATTAATATTGAAATCCATATGTTTTTTTGGTGTGTTATATGGTATTCAAAGAAATAATCAAATATTTTTTATGTTTTTATAAACTTAGGAAATTAGAATGGTTTTTTTAGATTCTTATTAATTCCGGATATTCATTTTTCAGGTTTTTATTTTTAATAATCTCTATTTTTAGTAACGTATCTATCGTTAGGTCTGGGTGAATTGATGGTAAACCAAGTTTAGTGTCGTAAATTAACAAAATCGTTTTCTGATGGGTATTATGTTTGTTATTTATCAGGGTGTGAAGAAAGATTGACAGATCATGTAGTTCTTTATCTGATGATTTGGAAAATTTCATAAATTGAGAGAGTGAATCTAATATTATGATATCTGGGTTGCATTTTTCAATGCCGAATTGTATGATTTTTTTTATCTGGGCTATATCTTGTGGTGGTTTATGGTAGAGGCAGTCGTCTATATGATCTTCAACCGGGAATGTGTATCCTGAGACACAATCGATAAAATACATTAATTTCCCTTCCAAGGGTTTCAGCTCCAATGCTTTTCGCATATAATTGTAACTTCGTGTTAATGAGATATACAGGACATTGGTGAAATGATTTGATTGAATTTTTTGGAAAAAATCAATAAATTGGGTAAATTCCATGGAATCATGGAGTATGAGGATGATTCCTTGGAGGTTTTTTAGTACCTCGTCTAATTCATTTTGTATCGATTTCCAGTAATTGATTTCTACTTCTTCGTCTATCATATGATTTTCTCCGATTGTTCCTCTCGGTTTTTATTGGGATGATTTTAAATTTCGGGATAACGTTGGTGCATTTGGTAAAGAGTTTTTTCATTTCGTTTGTGGAATCTGGTAGTTTTCGATATCTGTTGTTTACAACCAAGAGTTTGTTCAAAGATATCTGATGAGTATGTAGGGTTTATCTGATGTTATTATAAATTTTTATTAAGGATGTGGAGTGGATCGTAGTCTGTTGGTTTCTCAACAGGTTTTTTTAAGAAGTCAATAAGATCTAGGAATTTTATGGAGTTATTGGTGGGGGAAGTTAGGACTATGGAGAGAGGCCTAGAGGTCTTATTGATTTCTTTTTACAGTTCTATCCAATGGTTTACCTGAATCAACATATATTTTTTCATTGATATCTCTTAGCATTAGTCAATCTTAGTCGTTTTTATATAGCAGGGCTGTGGAGAGATTTAATATGGTTGTGGATTTTGTCGATGAGGTCGTCTAATTCAAATGGTTTGGTGACGTAGTCGACGATTCCCATTTTGTATAGTTTTTGTTTTTCTTCTTCTGAGTATCGTATGACGGTTAGAAGAATTATTTTTGGTTTGGTTTTTTTCGCTTTGAGTTTGTCTAGGATTTCTAGTGTGGTTAGTCCTGGCATCATGACGTCAAGAGTGATAATATCAGGTTGAAAAACGTCTATTTTATTTAGGAGGTCTGTGCCGTTTTTTGCTGTATTGGTTTGGAAGCCTTCTTTAAGTAGCATTAGGTCTATCATTTCTCTAAGATCTTGTTCGTCATCGACGATCATAATTTTTTTCATATCTCTTTCTTCAATATTATTTTTCAATATTTTCTTTGGTAATCTCTGCTTTTGGGATGCTTTTTATAATTCTATATTCATCGTCTTATTCTTTAGATTATTTTTGTAATGCTTGTGAATTACGATAGTAATGTATCATTTACATATATTAAATGCTAGCGAAAAAATCAAAGATTTTTATTATTATTAATCTTTTTATTTATCAAGATACTTGTGTATTCTAGATATTAAATCATCTAGGTCAAATGGTTTGGTGACGTAGTCGACGATTCCCATTTTGTATAGTTTTTGTTTTTCTTCTTCTGAGTATCGTACGACCGTGAGGAGAATTATTTTTGGTTTGGTTTTTTTCGCTTTGAGTTTATCTAGGATTTCTCGGGTGGTGAGTCCTGGCATCATGACGTCAAGAGTGATAATATCAGGTTGAAAATCATCGATTTTACTGAGGAAATCTTCATCATCCTCTGCCATGGAAGTTTTATACCCTTCTTTATGAATCATGAGATTAAGCATTTCTCTTAGGTCGGTTTCATCATCGATAATCATTATTTTTTTCATGGTTTTCCTTTCTCTTCTCAAATGGGTTATTTCATAAGATGGTTTTATTCTTTAAATCATTCTCTATCTCATGTTTATAAGATTTAATTTAAAGATATCAACATCTCTGAATCTTTCTTCAAGATTTTGAACTGGTTTGATTGGTAGTGTAAATCGGAAGGTACTCCCTTTTCCAGGCTCGCTTTCTACCCATATGTTTCCACCATGAGCGAGGATAATACCTCGGGAGATTACAAGTCCTAATCCTACACCTCCAAATTTTTTATCTTTTCTTGCGTCGACTTGATAAAAAATTTCGAAAATCTTATCCTGTTTATTTTTAGGAATACCTCTTCCAAAATCTTGAGTCTCAAATAAAACATGCTCTCTAGTTTTTCTGAAAGAGATAGTGACAATAGAACATTCATACGAAAATTTAATCGCATTATTTAATAGGTTTATAATAACTTGTTTTATCTGTTCTTGATCAATGATCAGATCGGGTAGATTTTCCTCTAAATTTATTGTGATCATGATATTTTTTGTATCTGTAAAAGATTGCATAGTTTCAACCGTTTGTTCCAATATGCTTTTTATGTTTATCTTTTCAGGGATAAATTTCATTGTCTCAGATTCCAGTCGTGAGATATCAAGAATATCTTGGATAAGAGTATCCAATCGATTTGAATTCCGTAGGATGATTTCTAAGGCTTTTTTTTGTTCATCATTGATTTGACCAAGTGCTTGTTTCGATATAATTTGCACATACCCTTTTATTGCAGACATCGGTGTGCGTAGTTCATGTGAAGTTACGTTAAGGAAATCTGTCTTTAGTTGATCTGCTTTTTTCAATTGCATATTTTTGCTGTTCAATTTCCCTTCGATATTTTTCAAGAGCTTCTTCCGCTCGTTTATGCTCAGAGACAGCTCGTACTATGGCTAAAAAGTATTTTGGATTGCCATTTTGATCATTCCATCGCCTAGTTTTTTCAAAACTTGTGAACACTATTCTTCAAAAAGCTACTGCAAAGTAGCAGTTTTAAGTAGTGAAACAAATCTCTTGTAACCGGAGATGGACGGCTTGCTTTTTTGACATTTTTTAGTTTAGTTAATTGATACTGTTGTATTTGGGCTAACCTTTATACCTTTTTCAGTTATTTCCATTAAAACTACTTTTTTTTCATGTTGGCTATAGCGCATCTTTAAAACTTCTATTGCATTTTTACGAGTATTTTCTTTTTGTATATTATAAAAAATTATTATTCCATCTGCCAAGAATTCTTCGATTCCTGTTTCGCTATAACGAGTTGGTATCGGCTCTGTCTCAGTTATAAGAAAACTTGTTGCGCCAGTTTCCTCAAAGAAATAAAAAAGCTGTTGCAGATATATGCGGTAATTTCTATCTTTGGTGACGGAGGTAGCAATAATTGCAGTAAGTGAATCTACAACTATTATCTCTGGATTGAACTCTTTTGGTATAATAAGTGGTTTAATTTTGTAGGATAATTCTGTAGCGGAACCTGAACCGCCAACTGACCCAAACTTCATCCTAAGTATATCAAGAGGATTTATGTTTTGGATTATGAATTTTCCTTGTTCCATATATTGTTTTATATCCCATCCAAATTTATTCATACTTTTAATTATTCTTTCATTGTTATCTTCAAAGCTTACATACAAACAATTTTTACCGTTTGAAAGTAAATTATAGCATATCTGTCTACAAAAAGTGCTTTTACCAGTCCCTGGTCCACCAGCAATTAATATTGAGTTACCCGGGGGTATCCCTTTTTCTTTGAATAATTCATCAAATCCTTTAATATTTGTTTTTAGTATCTTGTCTTTTTTGTTTTTATCTGTATTTTCACCGCCTCTACCTTTTTTTTATTTATTTTAATCGTCCCATGTGTTAAAACAACAAGTCCTCTTAGCACCCCTATAGTTTTAGTTATTTCTTTTTGTAATTCTTTCCAAATATTTACTTGAACAACTCTTGCTTCGTCCAATGCATCCTACCTAATATTAATTTGAGAAGCTAAGATACATGTTTTTTAATTGTTTGTATAAAATCCTCAAAATCAAATGGTTTTGTTATATAATCAATGACAGTACTCATTTCTAGGATTTTTTCTTTTTCTTCTTCTGAAAATCTTACAACGGTTAAAAGAATAATTTTTGGTTTACAATCTTTTTCTTTTAAACGTTCAAGGATTTCTCTTGTTGTTAATCCTGGCATCATAACATCAAGTGTTACTAGATCTGGTTGGAAATCATCTAATCTATCCAGAAAATCTGCACCATTAATTGCCATACCTATTTCATATCCTTCTTTTTTTAGCATTAAACCTAACATTTCTCTTAAATCATTTTCATCATCTACTACCATTATCTTTGTCATTTTTTCTCTCCATTTTTATTTTAGGTCTTCCCATTTCCCACCTCTTAAATGAATTACGAAAGCATTACAATATATGGTTTTCCTGTATAAAAGTTTTAGGTAAAATTACTCATATTTTTTTTACGAAAACCAGAATGAATAACATTATTTATGTAAGAATAGAAATATCTGATTCTAAAGGTTTTTAACAGTATCGAGAAGTTAATCTCACCTTCATATTTCGATTATATAATCTAAATAAATTCATATCTTTGAATTTGATTTAACGAGAATTTGCTTGTGAGGTAGTTGTTTGTTTAGTATCAACCAATACAAACCAATCTGATTCACTGCTTCTGTAAATTGGTTAAAATCCACAGGTTTACTAATATAGCTGTTTACACCTAGGCGATAAGATTCTATTATGTCTTTCTCTTCGTTGGAGGATGTCAATATTACAACAGGTATTTTTTCGCTTCTGGATGCGACTTTATTCTTCTTAGCACCTCAAGTCCATTTATCCTAGGTAGCTTGATGTCAAGAAGAACCACCAATGGACCAACACATTTAAGCGTTTCACCATCAACAGAGCCAAAAAGATATTCCAAGGCTTCTATGCCAGCTCTCGCTATTTTTATTTTATTTGTTATATTGTGTTTTTTTAATGAGATTTTTGCTAATTCTTCATCGCCTCGATTATCCTCCACTAATAATATATCTGCTTCTTTTTCATTCATTATTACCATCATAATCTGTTTTATCAATCTTCAAAATATTTTTTTTGTTACAAGAATGTTTTAAGCATATTTTCTTATTACCAAAATGATAATAACAATTGCTATTCCTAAAAATATAAAAATAATGTAATCAAATAATGGGGATCCCTTTAAATCTTCACTAGGGGTAGGTGAAATAAAGATGGTAACGTACCCTGTCTCTGTATCACTAACACCATCATTATCAGTAACCTTTAGAGATACCAGGTATGTTTCTCCAGCGGTATAATTATGAGCAGGGCGCCTCATATCCGAAGTAGTTTTATCTCCAAAATCCCAACT
>JALHTX010000176.1 GCA_022866015.1 Thermoplasmatota archaeon | reverse complement strand
GTACCCCTGCAGATTGGGGATATGGTGGGAATAATCCTTATAGTGATGGATCTGCTTGGGTATATAGCAATGACACATGGTGGAATGAGGATATCCAAGATAAATGTCCGAATCCAATAGATTTCTGCTTTCAAACCTATGGATTTTCAACTACCAATCCAATCGCAGGGTTTTCATATACCCCAGAAGAACCATCTATTGGCGATGAAATCACTTTTGATGCTTCATCTAGTTTCGATCCAAATGGGAATATTGTTAATTATGAATGGTTTTTTGGTGACGGTGATACATCAACTGGTAAAATTACGACCTATACATATACACAGTGGGAAGAATATAGCGTCACTTTGACAGTTACAGATAATGACGGAAAAACAGACAGTGTTACCAAAGCCATTACAATGATAGACAATATAAAACCTATAGTCAATATTGTTAGTCCCGAGATAAATTCTTTATATATATTAGGTTTCAAAATCCCTTTTGCATCAACTGTTATCATTGGGGATCTTGATATAATAATCGAAGCAACAGATAATGAGACAGGTATTAATAATGTAGAACTTGAAATTGGTACAGATTCTAAAACGTTTTGGAGTGAACCTTATGAGTATTCATGGACTGAAACTAAATTCGGTAAAGTTAGGATTAAAGTAACTGCTAATGATTATGCTGGTAATAGTAATAGTGATGAGATTGAGGTTTGGAAATTCTTTTAAACCTTTTTTCTTTTTTTTGTAAAATGAAATCAGTATAAAACTTATTATTTCGTCATTATATGACAATTATTAGCATAGTTTTTATATACCTCTATTTAAATGTGTATCTGTGAGCGGTGGAGGTAATATGATGAAGAAAATAATATTTTTAATAATAGCTTTTGTAATAATCGGTTCATCATTTCCATTGATTGCTGCAGAAAACTCCTCGAAAAATGCTGGTCCAGAATTTGAAGTCGGTCTTGAAACTAGTATAGGATACGGTTTTCATGCTCTTAGTATAGCGGTAAAAAACATTGGTGATTCAACAGCTCATAATATAACAATTATTAATCTAAGTATTGATGGAAATGTATTGTATAATAATCGAGTTACAACTGGGTGGATGGATGTTGAACCAGGAACTACCGCATTCATCTATCCTAATACTATGTTCTTTGGTTTTGGAAGATTCACTGCGACAATGACTATTACGTGTGATGAGGGAATCACTGGAACTGGTAGTGGAAATGGTTTTATTTTTGGTCCTTTTATATTTGTACCGTAATTTGCGAGAGGTGGAGATAATAATATGAAGAAAATCGTTGTATTTGGATGTTTTTTAGCTGTTTTTTTAATGCTGATGATACCAGTAAGACCTGCTGTTGAAGTACAAAACAAAAATATTTTAACTTATACTAATAAGGTGTCAATCAATTATACTGATTTCAATATAATCGATTGGTTGCTTTGGTTGAGGGATGTTTTTTTTAGTATTATTTGGCATATATTTTGGGAAGATTTCGATTGGCCTCATTAAATATTTGCAGTCATTATTCATAAAATTATATTTATTCAATTTGTCATTTTTATTTTCTTTTTCCCTAGATTTTTCTCCTTTATAATTTTTTTATTTATGATATAAAACAGTTTTAACAATTTGTTGTTTTTATACTATATTTTTTTAATTTTGTTACATATATCATTAATAATATTTAAGTAAAGATAGTTTATACAAAATACACAGGCAATATAAATTTTAGAGAGGGAGAAAGAATTATGAAGAAAATATTTTGGTTGATAATGTTGGTTGCGATTTGTTTGGTTGTTAGTAATGTTGTTATAGCACCACCACCCCAGGATATTAATTATGATGGTTTAGGTGATGCTAGTAATTCCGATTTTTTTGATTCTGATGGGGATGGAATACCAGATGATTATGATAATTGCCCTACTGTTCCAAATCCAGGTCAAGAAAATGCAGATGGAGACGCAAAAGGTGATATTTGTGATAACTG
>JALHTX010000175.1 GCA_022866015.1 Thermoplasmatota archaeon | reverse complement strand
TGATTACCGCCTTGGTGAAATCGGCGGTGAAGTTATGGTTCACATGGTTCGCAACTTTTGGATTTATCCTTTTCTTTGCGCATCCCATCCAAGGAAAAGATGAATGCTTTCTCCTTAATTATCTATTTCGGGATGAAGCCTGCTTACTAAAAAAGTATAAATACTATTATAAACAAAGTATAACATAGGAGGATTAAGAAAATGATAATAGTGAGTGAGGTAAAAACCCAACAAGAACTTGATGAACTAAAAACAGTTTTGGAAATATTTATAGTAAACAACAGAATCAGGGATTTAACAAGACTTGCATAAATACAAATCACTTACTTTTTTTTAATTTTGAACTAAATTATTACATATAAATGATATAACATTATTAATTTACCACATTAACAAAACAATCTTTTAACTCAAAAACCTTTTATGGATTTTCCTTAGTTGATTCTAACTGCTAGGTTTATTTTAATTTTCTACTTACATTAACTAAACTCACTTAATTAAAATAAAAATATTTAAATCAAATATAAGATTATGGATCTAATATTAAAATTGTAAGGTTATGATAGGATGCAAAATCAGATATCTGAAGATCACAACATTTTTGATGAAAAAGAAATTCGAATAAAAGAACTAGAAAAAAAACTAAAAGAAACAGAAGAAAAACTAAACCAATTACAAAAACAAAACCAATCAAACAGAGAGTTAGGAAGTAAAGTAGTAGACAATGCAATAGAAATAAACAGACTCTTACAACATAAATCACGCTTTATAGATAATTTAAGCCACGACCTTGCAACACCAATAACACCATTATTATCTTTATTGCCTTTAATTAAAGAGGAACTACAAAATGAAAAATCAAAGGAACTGCTAGATACCTGTATAAGAAATGTAGAATACATAAAAAGAGTAATAAACAATTCAAGAGAACTTGCAGATATTGGAGCTACTAATTTTATATTCAAAAGAGAAAATCTTGCAGAAATAGTTGATCAACTAATAAAAAAATATGATGTCGTCTTCAAAGGATATAATGTAAAAACACAAAATAGTATTGACCGATGCATTATAATAAAAACAGAAAAAGATAGATTATTACAATTATTAGATCATTTAACATCAAATGCTATAAATAGCATGCCTAATGGTGGCCTTATAAGATTTGAGGCAAAACAAGTCAAAAAAGAAAACAAAACCTTTATCCAAATAACAGTAACAGATACAGGAATAGGGTTAACAAGAGAACAAACAGACCATATATTTGAAGAATTCTATAAAACAGACAACTCACGACATAAACTAGACTCAACAGGATTAGGTCTTACAATATGTAAAACCATAATAGAAAAACACGGGGGAAAAATATGGGCAGATAGCCATGGACCAGGAACCGGCGCATCAATACATTTTACAGTACCCTCAAAAGAAAGTATTCATACACGTAGTTTTTAAAAAGAAAAATAAAAAGGTTTAATAATAGGAACATATTGCTATGGCCTTGGGGAGAGGCAAATTATGCTTGAAAAGTTAGAGCGATACATAATTAATCAAAAATTTGGAAAATTAGAACTTGTTGATAGAGAGATTTTTTACATTTCATTTAACACAAGAGATAACTAAGCAAAACTAGAGATAATATTTTGTATAAACTCAAATACTCCGAATAAATCCAGACCAAGAAGTATTACAAAAAAAACTATTATAACAAGTAATATTTTAATTGTAAATTTAATTAATTTCCAGGCTATTATAACACCGATGATCAGTAACAAAAAAACAAGCCACATAGGAAATATATAACCAAATAGCGTAATTCCAATTAAACTCATTTAAATAACCTATTATGTATCTAGGTTTGGTTTTTTATAAT
>JALHTX010000174.1 GCA_022866015.1 Thermoplasmatota archaeon | reverse complement strand
GTGCAATATATCTTGCAATGGTGGAAGTATTAAATGAAACCTATGGAAAAACTATTCTACCAATTGGAAAACCACTAATAAAATAATAAAATATTAAAGTTCAATCAACTGGTATGAGGAAGATCCTAATCCGATTTCCTCACTAAATTTAATTTGTTTAAATGGACTAACTTTATTTATTTTTTCAAAAATACCAGGTTTTACATCATAAATAAGATCAAGACTTGCTTTATCAATTGCTACAGGGTCATCAGACACCAGATATCCTATATCAGGGCATATTATAGGTCCTGCTTCTGGATCGCAATCACAACCTCTTGCAATACGATTTACATCATTAAAATAAATAACATTTTTATCTTGTAAGCATGCTTTTGCAGCACAAGCAAGAACAAACTGAATATCTGCATCTTTATGAATTAAACCTTGATTTTTACAGTTCTCAATACATATTCCACAACCAAAACATTTATTCATATTTTGATTCCAAGTGTTTTCATTAATAGTTATTGCATTAAATGGACAAACTTCTGCACAAACACCGCAATAGGTACATTTATCTTTTTGAAACACGGGTCTACTACCATGATGCATCTTACGCTTTGTTTCTTTGGTAACACCACCCATACCAAAATTCTTTATCGCACCACCAAAACCAGTTGCTATATGGCCTTTTACATGTGAAAACGCAAAAATATGAGAGCTTTTGTATAAATGTTCTACTACTTCATAGTCTCTATCTTCAATTTTAACAGGGCTCCCTTTGTCATCTATTATAACATCGCATCCAATGTTTTTTTTTGAAAAACCATGTATTTCTATAAGTTCATAATAACCTTTTTTAGTATGCCTTATACCTTGATACGAAACAGTAGTATCAAACAAAAAAGGTTTTATTTTTCTTTCTTTCAAGGCCATAACTACTTTTTTAACAGTCTCTTTTTTTGGAAAATATTTATTGTCTTTTTCACCCATATGTAATTTAAATGGTATTTTTTTATTGGCAAACCCTCTCAAATTAAAATTATCTAGAGCGTTTCCTATTTTATTTTCATCTGTGAAAAAAACAACTTTTTTCATAAAAATTTTTCACCCTATTTTTTTCTCCCATTTTTTAACTTTAACAACTGCACCAAGACTACTACCTTTTTTAATTTCTTCACGGATACGATTTTCTTGTTCTTTTACATCAAGTGCTCGGTTTGCTATTTCTTGAGCGATTTCTTGAGGGACAACGACAACACCTGAATCATCTCCTATTACCCAGTCACCTGTTTTCACAATTTGTCCTCCGCAGTTTATTTCTGCGCCTATCTCGCCTAATCCTTTTGGTTCTCCAGCATTTGGACTTACATATCTGCAAAATACTGGGAATTCTATCTTTATTATATCATCAAGGTCACGAATACCACCATCTATTACAACACCGGAAAGTCCTTTCTTTTTTGCACTATTAGTTGCTAGTTCACCCCAAATAGCAGTTTTACCACCGTTTACATCTATAACTAAAATATTTTCTTTATCTGCTTTATCTATTGCTTCAACAGGTTTTGCCCAATCCCCATCAATTGTTCTAACAGTAAGTGCTTTACCAACCATATGAAAACCAAGTTTAACAGGTTTTATATCAACCATTGCTCCTGTTTTATGCATTGCATCTGAAATATTTGGTGTTGATACAAGACTAAATGCTTTTTTAAGCTGAGATTTATCATATTTTTTGAAAAGATCTGTTTCGACTATTTTTTTCTCATTAATTGCTTTTTTAATATTTTTTATTGCCACTGTAGCATTTTTTGCTTTAGTTATTGCACCACCTACAATTATTATACTTGCACCTGCTTTTACAAGATCTGCGACGTTTTCACTATTTATACCACCTGCAACAGCAATTGGTGTCTTAGTGTTTTTAACTATTTCTTTTAATATTTCT
>JALHTX010000020.1 GCA_022866015.1 Thermoplasmatota archaeon | reverse complement strand
ATCACCTTCAGACGTAGTTTTTCTTTCGTTTTAAAGGATTGTTTCAAATACTTCTTCGTAAGAAGACGTGGATATTGTGCACTCCAGAAAATACAATTCATGAGAATAGAAACATATGGTATGTAACGATGGAAAATTGAATGATAAAGTTCTGGATTTGAGTAATATTCTTGTAAATCAAATTTTTTGTTTGATAAAACAGATTCCACTGTATCTTCTTCTTTAAAAACCACTTTATAGATAACTTTTTTTGAATAGTTTTTATCCAGAGTTTCAAGTTCTTTTGGATTTATTTCTTTTATTGGTAAAATATCTATTATTTCCTGTGCACCTTTTGAAACGTTACCATAACCTGCGAAACCAACAACCATAGGCGAGATATCATTAGGTAAACCGTGTTGTTGAATTTTTTTACCAATTTTTCTAAGATGATTTTTTATTTCATCAATACTATTATAATTAATAGATTGTTTAATCTCATTAAGAGGAGTTATTATTTTTTTATATTTCATGCGTTGACCAAAAGCCCATAACGTATCAACCATACCAGCAAGGCCTGCATATCTACCAAAAAAAACTAATCGACGGTTTTTTTCATCTATGATTTTTTCATAATCAATTAAATTACATCCTAAATCCATCATCTTTTTTAGCATTGGCATATTATGCTCTTGTCCTTTGGTTACATGAGCAAAAAAAATATAGGTTTTGTTTTTTTCAAAAAAATCAATTGGTATTTCTTTTACTGCAAAAACTACATTTGCATCGTTTAGGTTTTCATCAACTTTTGCTTTTATATTGTGGTACTCTTTGTCATTAAATATTCTAATTTTTGATGGTTGAATAATTGTTTTAATCCCATGTTTTTCTTCTAATTCTTTAACATGATCAGGAATAATAGGTACTCTTTTTTCCCAGATGTTCTTATCTTCTCTTCTTATACCTAGAGTAATGCTCATAAGGATAACCCTTCTATATTTTATGCCTTCATCTGATATGGTTTTAAAAACGTTATTGAATAAAAAAAATACTTTTACTAACCTCATAATAAATAATATATAACTAAAATTTGGTTAAGGCTTTTTGTATCTTATGAAAGATGAGGGAAAAATAGATAGAAATAGTGTTATCTCTGCTTCTGAAATAGGACAATATTGTTATTGCTCTATTGCATGGTATCTACAAAAACAGGGTTTTAAACCAGATTCAGAATTGCTCGAAACTGGTCAGAAAAAACATGATGAATTAGGCCAGTTAATAAATAACACTGAAAGAAAAATGGTAAAATCAAGAATATTAGAATTGATAGGTTATATAGTTTTGTTTTTCAGTAGTATATTACTTATTTTTGAGGTGTTGTTATAGAAACTATCATAATTTTAATTATAGTTATAGTTTTTTCAGTTTTTTTAATTGCTGTTTCAAAAGCTTTAAAAAACAGAGTTGAAAAAATAAAAAAAGATAGCAGTATTCAACCTGGTATAATCACTTATTCTGATATTCATAGGTTTGAAAAACCTTTATTTTCCAGAAAATATATTATCGTAGGTAAACCTGATTATGTTGTTGAAAAAAAAGGTTTTAAAATACCAGTTGAGCTAAAAACAGGATATTCTAATAGCCCTAAAAGTAATCATGTCTATCAGCTTGCAGCGTATTGTCATTTGCTCGAGGAAAACTATGGTGCTTTTGTACCTTATGGTGTTCTTGT
>JALHTX010000173.1 GCA_022866015.1 Thermoplasmatota archaeon | reverse complement strand
TGATTACCGCCTTGGTGAAATCGGCGGTGAAGTTGCGGTTCACATGGTTCGCAACTTTTGGATTTATCCTTTTCTTTGCGCATCCCATCCAAGGAAAAGATGAATGCTTTCTCCTTAATTATCTATTTCGGGATGAAGCCTATCAGTCCAAAACTTATAAATATCATAAACATAATTATATTACAAACTAGCATGATGGGATTGATTTGAAACACATAAACATTATAGAGTTAAGGAAAAAAATACTATTTAAAGAATCAAAAATCTATCCCACAATAAAAAAAAATATTTTTAAAAATTAATATTAAAATGTTTGATAAACCATGAAAATAAGATATAAAATTTGGTTACTCATTATTTTCATAATGTTAGTTTCAATAATCTCTATAAATGTCATCGCTAGTAGTGTTTTAATTTCTAGTTATGAATCTCTTGAGAGAAAGAGGATGAATATAGATATTGAAAGATTTAATAATGCTCTTAATAATGAAATAAATCAATTAGATAACTCTGTTGGTGATTGGGCAGCATGGGATGATACCTATTTGTTTGCAGGTGGAGAAAATAATGAATTTCCTGATAAAAATATTGATAATGCAACTATGACAAATCTTCGTACAGATGTTATGTTATATGTAAACACATCAGGAAATATTCTTTATGAGAGAGGATTTGATTTTAGCGATCAGAAAATATTAAATGTGTCCAATAATCTGAAAAATTATATCTATAAAGATTCTGTTCTTGTAAATTTTACAGAGCTTGACAGTAGCATCAAAGGAATAATTCGACTACCAGAAGGAATAATTCTAATTGCATCAAGACCTATTATAACTAGCTACCGAGAAGGACCAATTCAGGGTTCAGTTATCTGGGGGCGTTATTTAGATACTAATGAACTAAATTTTCTATCAAATACAACAAATCTATCAGTTTCTACAAGTATTTATAATGACCAAAATCTTCCTCCTGATTTTAGAGAGGCTGCACAATCTATAGTAAAAAATAATGATATATTCATTCAAGCCTTAGACAATAATTATATTGCAGGTTATTCAAAGATTGAAGATATATTTGGTAAACCTATACTTTTAATAAAAATTACAATAGATAGAGATATTTATAAACAGGGTATTCTAACTATTCAACATTTTCAATTAATAATATTTATTTTAATGGTTATATTAAGTATTATTTTAATTATATTTATTGATAAGAGTCTTTTATCCAGGTTGAATCAACTTAACAAACAAGTCCTTGATATTGGTAAAAAAAATGATTTCTCAAAGAGGGTAAGTATATCAGGGAAAGATGAATTAAACGAATTAACTAATGTTATTAATGAAACAATGAACATTATAGAGAACACAAATAAAACTCTAGAAATTAAGGTTTTTGAAAGAACTAAAAAAATTGATAACCTGCTTAAACAAAAGGATGAGTTTATTAATCAGCTTGGTCATGATCTTAAAAATCCATTAAATCCACTTGTTAACCTTTTGCCTATTTTAGAAAAAAGTGAAACAGACATAAAAAACAAGGAAATCTTCAATGTTTTAATAAGAAACGCTAATTATATGAAAAACCTGGTAATCAAGACTATTGATCTTGGAAGACTTAACTCACCAAAAACAAGGTTTTACTTTGAAGATGTAAACCTATATACAGAGTTTAAGGATGTCATTAGTAATAATGAGATGATATTTAAAGAAAAAAATATTGAAATAAAGAATAATATCCCTGATAACATAACAGTGCAAGCTGATAAGCTTAGAATCAGTGAATTAATCATTAATTTATTGAGTAATGCTGCTAAATACACAAAATGTCTAGGTAATATAATGTTAGATGCAAAACAGGATAATACTTATGTTACTGTATCAGTTAAAGACAGTGGTATAGGTATGACTGATGAGCAGTTAGAACATGTTTTTGATGAGTTTTATAAAGCTGATCCTGCTCGTCATGATTTTGATAGCAGTGGTCTTGGTTTATCAATATGTAAGCGTATTGTTGAGATACATAATGGTGAGATTTGGGTGGAAAGTGAAGGTTTAGGTGAAGGTTCAACTTTTTATTTCACAATTCCAAAAAATAAGATAAGAAATGATAATGTATCAATGGAATACATTTATAATAAAATAGATAAAATTGGAAAATAAAATGGAGAGATATTGAAATGAAAAAAATTATGATGGTGGATGATGACCCTGACCAGATATATACTTTGAAAAAAATACTTGAATCTGAGTCAGATGAATATGAATTAGTTGGAGTAGAAAGTGGAATGCAGTGCCTTCAGTTACTTAAAAACGGTGAACAACCTGATATTATCTTTTTGGATATTATGATGCCAAATATGACTGGCTGGGAGCTTTATGAAAGAATAAAGGATAATATTGAATGGAATAAAATACCTATAGTTTTTTTGACTGCTAGGACTGATAGAGTTGCTTCTAATGCGGGTGGTTTTCTTGGAGATGGGTTTCTTAATAAACCCTATGATATTAAAGAGATTCTTAAGATAATCAAAGAAAAAACAGATAAAAAATAAATGTTTATCCGGGGTTTTTATTATATAGATGAAATCTTGTTCAGATGAAAAGAAAATATTCTTGGAGTATTTGAAACATTAGTGACTAGTGTTTATACTTGTGAGGACGTCACTTTATAAGAAAATATTTCTTTAATTAAAATAAATCTAAAAACTATAATTTAAAATAATTTACTCCTCTTTTGTTTTGACGATTTTAACCAACTAGTCAATTTTTTCAAGATTTTAAACTATCAAATATTAATATAGCTTTTTTCATAGCTGACAATTGATTAAATCCCTCACTTTTATAATCTAGAAACGATCTTATAAGCAGTTTTTTATCTTTTTCAGATATATTATAATCTTTAATAACAGATAAATACTTTGCTAATTCTTTAACCCACTCTTGATCGATTTCCTCTGTATCAAGTAAATAATTTATACTGTTATCCATATGATATACTCTATTAAATGTATTATATAATAGTTATGTGTTAAAATATCAAAATGATAAAATATATTCTTATATTTTTAAATATCATATTTTTCTTTATTTTATTAAACAATTAAAAATAGAGGATTTAACAATTTGTTGTTTTTATACATATTATTTTTAATTTTATTGCATATAGTATAATAAGATTTAAATTAACATAATTTATACAATCTTTATAAGATAAGAATAATTTTTTAATTGGTGGAGGTTAAAAAATATGAAAAAAATCAAAAAAATAATAGCAATCCTTGTGCTGTTTTTTTTTGTTGCAAATCTAGCAACATTTATAATTCCAGCACAACCAGAAGCAAATGATTTACCAATAATAGTACCTAATGAACATATAACTCCTGAAGTAATTCAACATCCTGTTACAAATTTTCCTCCTAAATCAGAATATGCTTTATCTTTAATTGATCCAAATCCTACACCACCTATGAGTTTTGATGATCTTCCAAGTCAATTCAGTTGGCTGGATTATGGTGGAGACTGGACAACACCAGCAAAAGATCAAGGTAATTGTGGAAGTTGTTGGGCTTTCGGTGCTTTAGGAGGATTAGAAGCTGCAATAAATATTGCAAAAGGAGATCCTAATTTTGATAGAGATCTATCTGAACAGTATATTTTATCTTGTCTTCCTGTTGCAGGTTCCTGTAATGGTGGATGGATGTCAGAAGCTATTCATTATATAAAAGATACTGGACCAGATGGTAATAATATAAATGGTTGTCCCCTAGAATCATGTATGCCATATACAGCCACTGATTATATCCCATGTGATGATAAATGTGATGATTGGGATACATATAATGTTCCACCTGAGGAAAATGATGTGTTATGGCAGGTAAAGGATTATGGTGTTACAACAATTAATCCATATGACCCAAATGGCTGGGATCTTTTAAAAACCTGGTGTATAACTTATGGACCAGTCGTTGTTGATATTTCTGCCTCTTCTGGTTGGTAAAACTTTTGGTTTAGCCATCATAGTCCAACTGATGTATATCAAAATCTTGATTCAGGTTCTACAAACCATGCACAACTTATATGTGGTTGGGTTGATGACTCAAGTATATACAATGGTGGATACTGGATCCTTAAAAACAGTTGGGGTACAGGTTTTGGTTATAACAGATTTAGCAATGTTGCTTATGGTTGTCTCAGTCTTGGCCAGGGTGATGACACATGGGTAACAGCAATCGAGTGGCCAAATTCGGGTGGTGGTAATCCAGTTGATTATGATCTCGCAGTTTTTTCTAATTTTAACTATCAAACATATAATGGTATAAAATATCCTCATCCTGGTGATCAAATAGAATTTTCAGATATATCAGATGGAGATGTAGCTTTAAGAGAATGGGATTTTAATGGAGATGGGATAATTGATTCAAATCAAAAAAATCCAACGTATACATATTATGAAGAAGGCACTTATGAAGTAACCCTCACTGTAACCAACGCATGGGGATTATCAAGCAACAGAACCCAAATAATAGAAGTAAAAACGATATGGCCTCCAGTAGCGGTATTACCTTCAGAATTTGCAAGTCAAGCTTTAACATATAGTTTTGATGGAAGATATTCATATGATCCAGATAAAGGATCAATAACAAGTTATCATTGGGACTTTGGAGATGGTAGCACAGATGATGAAATCTACACAACTCATACTTATACTAAACCTAATGTAATATATAATGTAATACTATCTGTTACAGATAATGATGGTGCAAAAGGATCAGCAATATGTCAAATAAAAATTGATCAAACAGTCCCACCAGTTACAGAAATAATTCATGGTATTGGAGCATTTAATTCAGAATGGTATAAAGAAACTCAACGTATCTCTTTTTCAGCTACAGATTGGACATCAGTATTAAATACATATTATAGAGTAGATAATGGAACCTGGAAGAAATATGCAGGACAAGAATATATACCGATAGGAACTGAAGGTGAACATATTGTAGAATGTTACTCTGTTGACTACTGGGGAAATCAAGAAATACCTGTATCTGAAACCTTCTTTATAGATAAAACAGAACCTACACTTGATGTAACAATCACTGGAGGAGAACAAATAAATGGCTGGTATTCAGCCCCTGTAACAGTTGAATTTACAGGTGCAGATGCGCTATCAGGTCTTTACAAGATAATGTATAGTTTAGATTATGGTGCATGGCAAGATTATAAAAATCCAATTACAATAGGTGAAGGAAAACATTATATTTGTGCTTTTGCGGTTGATAATGCAGGGAAT
>JALHTX010000172.1 GCA_022866015.1 Thermoplasmatota archaeon | reverse complement strand
TAAAGAAGTAGAGAAAGTAGTAGGAAGTCTTGAATAAAATACTTATTTTATCATCGGTAGATTTAAATCTGTTTTTTTCACAACATTTAATGCTTCACTGTATCCAGCATCAGCATGACGCACTACGCCAATACCAGGATCTGTTTTAAACACTCTTTTAATTCTTTCATCAGTTTCTTTAGTTCCATCACAGACAACAACCATACCTGCATGAGTGCTAAGACCAATTCCTACTCCACCACCATTATGGATTTGTACACTATCTGCACCTGCTGCACAATTCAAAAGAGCGTTTAGCAGTGGCCAATCAGCGATTACATCACTACCATCTTTCATACTTTCAGTCTCACGATATGGTGATGCTACACTACCACTATCAAGATGATCACGAGTTATCGCAATAGGCCCAATTTCACCTTTTTTAACCATTTGATTAATTTTTAACGCAAATTTATCACGTTCACCATAACCAAGCCAGCAAACTCGCGCAGGTAATCCTTCCCAAGGTAAAAATTTTTCAGCAAGTTTAATCCAATTTGATAAAACATCATCTTTTGGAAACAATTCAAGAACTGCTTTATCAGTTTTAATTATATCATCTGGGTTTCCTGATATTGCAAGCCATCTAAATGGACCACGAACAACTGCAAGCATAGGTCGAACATACGCTGGTACAAAACCAGGGTAATTAAAAGCATTTTTCAGACCTGCTTTAAATGCTTGCCCACGTAAATTATTTCCATAGTCAAAAACAACAGCACCGTTTTGCTTAAAATCAAGCATTGCATTACAATGATCTTTCATACTTTGCATTGTTTTTTTAATATAATCTTTTGGTTTGTTTTTTCTAAGAGCAAACGCTTCTTTTAAATTATCTCCATAAAAACCTGATGGAACGTAACCGTTTAATTCATCATGAGCACTAGTTTGATCTGTTACAACATCAGGTTTAAAACCATCTTTAACTAACTTGGGTAAAATATCTGCACAATTTCCAAGAACTGCCATTGTTAATACTTTTTTTTCAATTTTTGCATTTTGAGCAAGATCTATTGCTTCATTTATATCTTTTATTTTTTTATCACAGAAACCTGCTTTGAGCCTTCTATCAATACGACTTTCATCACACTCTATAGCAACACAAACTCCACCCGCCATTTTAACAGCAAGAGGTTGTGCACCACCCATGCCACCAACACCACCTGTTAAAACGATTTTTCCTTTGAGATTACTTTTAAAATGTTTTTTTGCACATGCTGAAAAAGTCTCATAGGTTCCTTGAATTATGCCTTGTGTTCCAATATAACACCATGATCCTGCGGTCATCTGGCCATACATTATAAGACCTAGTCTTTCAAGTTCATAGAACTTTTCCCAGCAACTCCAATGCGGTACAATATTTGAGTTTGCCATTACAACACGTGGTGAGTTAGTCCAAGTTTTAAAAACAGCAACAGGTTTTCCTGATTGAATTACCATTGTTTCATCATCTTTAAGCTTTTTTAGGGTTTCAACAATTTTTTTGTAGCAATCCCAATTACGCGCAGCTTTACCTGTACCTCCATAAACAATTAACTCTTCAGGGATTTCTGCGTTTTCAAGGTTGTTTTCAAGCATTCGAAGTATTGCTTCTTGTTTCCAACCTTTGCATCTGAGTTTGTTTCCTGTTTTAGCTTTTATTTTGCTCTCCATAAAAACCAGTTGTATGTATTGGAAAAACTATACTTAAAACTTTTTTAATATAATATAACTAAAAAGGAAGGATTGGCTGGCCTTAGATTTCGAACGCGTCGTGAAGCTCGGCCACATCGATATCGTCAGGCGTAGTACCTGCCATCCTGAATGCCTGCTTGGAAGCCAGCTGAACTGACTTCAGTACC
>JALHTX010000171.1 GCA_022866015.1 Thermoplasmatota archaeon | reverse complement strand
GTGACCTACCTCTCAATTCTATTATCTGATATATCACTAACAACTCGTAGGAGATTCATAAAAATAGTATCGTGAACCAGAAATGTAAGTTTATAAACAAATTGTTGTTTTTAACCTATGTTTTTTAATTTTTGTTGCATATAATATTCATAAAATTTAAATTGAGGTGATCCATACAATACTTTAAGATAGTAAATGTTTTTTTAAGGGTGGAGGTAAAAAATGTATAAAAAAATCATAGGAATTTTTGTATGTATGCTGGTGACCACTACGGTGGTGTCTGCAACAAATTTCAATGTGAAAAAAGATATTCAAACGGCAGCGTCTGCTGTTGATGTCCCGGTGTGGGAGAATGGGGATACATGGACATATAACGAACGGTTCATCAATCATTATTACACGGCGAATGGTACCTTATGGTATTTAGTCTATCATAATTGCACGAGCACTTATACCGTTACCGATACTACTGGAGACAACTACACAGTTCAGAGAACCTCGACAAATAATGAGGGGCGGGTCACGCTTGGATCAGTTCATTTAAAATTTACCAAATTCACCAGGTTTATCAGTGAACTTACACTCAGAAAAACAGATCTTGCCTTGGTACGGGATTCTTCGAAAGAAAAAGGCCCTGTGTTTTTGTTACTCTTTAACAAGCTACCTATCCCCGCTCAATATACTGATGCCTGGGAGTTTATTTATTCAATCCCCGATGTATCTCTTCCGTTCCCACTGAGCGTAGGTACACATGGTACACTCCCGAATGCTTCTTTCACTGGCCATGAAAAATTTTCGCTCTATTGGGGGTTCATCCCTCTCTTAAACATACCTGACTTTTATGGTTACATGGGCGACCAGAATTATACATGCGAGATGGCGAATATATCAGTCCATGCAGGAACGTATGCTGCTTACAACGTCTCAAAGGAGTCAACGTATGGTCTTGGACATGCTTACACATGGTCCTACTATGTGCCTGAAGTGGGTTGGATGGCGAAGCAAATCAGCGATGCTGACTATGATGCTAATGGAAACCCAGGGAGTATTGCCAAAGTCGAGTTAGTCTCTACCACCTACACACCATGAACTCAATAGTAAAATAGGAGATACACCCCTATCTCTCTTTTTTTCTTTTTTTACAATTTGTTGTTTTTAACCAGTTTATTTTTAATTTTGTTGCAAATATGTTTGTAATAAGATTTAAATTAAGATAATATATACAATCTTGTAAGATAGGAATATTTTTTAGGGGGGGAAGAAAAATGAAGAATAGTATAGTTGTCATATTGGTTCTCACATTCATGCTTATTCCAGTTCTATCTGTAAATGCAAATATAGACCAAAAACCAGAACTAGAAATAGTAGAAATAAAAGGTGGAATTGGGTTAACCGTGCTTATAAAAAATGTGGGAACTGCAGATGCCACACATGTCGCTTATCATCTTGAACATGGCGGGGGATTTTTTTTAAGAACCAAAGAATGGGATATGGATCTTCCAGATATTTCTGTTGGAGAAACATACACATTGAAAACAGGATTTGTTAGATATGGAATTGGATTAGGGATAATAACAAGTATGCCATGGATTACGATATCAATCCGTGCACATGATGCAGATATTATCACAGAAAATGTCTCTGTAAAAACATTTGGTGCCTTGGTTATTCTGCAATAAATTCTTTAGAAAAGTTATTACCATTTTTTATGCTAAAACATTTTATTAATGATAATAAAATATCTTTTTTTCATTTTTTTATTGAAATGAAATCTGAAAAAACTTATTATTTTCGTCATTATGTGATAATTATTGGCATAGTTTTTAAATACTTTTATTTAAATGTTAATTTATGAGAGGTGGAGGTAATATATTATGAAGAAAATTATTGGTATTTTAATTTGTATGCTGTTGATCGCAACTACTTTACCAACATTCGGATTAGTTGAAGCGGTTCCAAATCAAAATATTAATACATTTATGCTTGATGAATTGGATCAACAATCTACTAAAATTGATAAACCATATGAGATTGGGCCAAGTGATAGAGAACTTGCTCAATCATTTACACCAACACTTCCAACATTAACTAAAGTAATGCTACGTTTGAAATCAACTGGAAGTGCAGATTTTTATTATTACTATGTTGATATCAAGTCTTCATATGTGGGTTCAGCTTTAACATCAGCACATATAAATAGAGACACGTTAGTTACAGGCACAGGTCTTTATGAGTTTGATTTTCCAGATATAAGTGTCACCCCTGGTATTAAGTATTATATCATTGTTAGAGGTGTCTCTAGTTCCAGTGATTTATCTAAAGTTTATTGGTGGTATGGATATCCTGATCCTTATACTGGTGGTGATGCCTGGTATGAAAGCATTAGTGGATGGAATTATCTTCAAGAAGGAATATTGCGTTGTGATTTTTGTTTCCAAACCTATGGTATAGAAAATCAACCACCAAATGACCCAGTGTGTTCATATGATAGATTCAGTGATGAACTTGTAGTTACTGCTACTGATCCAGATGGCGATCAAATAAGATATGGTGTTGATTGGAATAATGATTTAACCATTGACCAATGGACAAGTCTCGTCCCAAGTGGCACAGAACAAAGAATAGATTGTGGTAGTAGAACAGGTACTGTAGGTGTGTTAGTAGAAGATGAATATGGTGCACAAAGTGATCTAGTTTCAGTGAAATCAAAAACCAAATCAATAGAAAACCTGATTTTTAATTGGTTGTTTGATAGATTCATTTATCGTTTTCCTTTCTTTGAAAAAATACTATACCGATACTTGTAACTAAAAAAACCATATGACAACCATTAACACGACTACACAGATAAAGTTTATATATTACTTTCCAAAGCTATCATTTTTCAGATTTAGTCAATAATATGTCTAAGTCAGCTAAAACATTTCTCCTAATAACTTGTATAAAAAATGGTACAGCAAGCTTTAGGTTTAATCCTGCAATATTATAAGATACTAATCAATCTTTATAGGGCAATAAGAAAATATTAGTTTTTATTTATAACATTCAAGGGAAATGAAAATATATTAGTTTTCTTATTCGTTGTATGGTTCGTAGCGGTATTAATCTGAGACTTATATGATTTTTTAAAAGGACTCTATTTTTTAAGAAAGATCACATAACGATTTTGATTTTTTCTTTAAGGACTTCTCGATCCCAAAGTTCAACGTTGCATCGTTCCGCAAGTTGTTTTGCAGGGGTCGTAAAGTGGGAGTTCGTTACCACAAGTGCTCTCTGGCAACGATAAAACTCTCGCGCTGCAATTGCTTGCTGAACTCCCTTGTTTCCAACAGGTTTTTTATAACGTTTAACTTGACACGCGATTCTTTCACCATGACGTTCCAGCAGCAAATCTAAACCTTGTTCATGGCTTCGCTTTTGTTGTACAATTCGATATCTTAGTTTTATTAAAAGATCCATGACGAAATCTTCAAACTCATGCCCTGACATGGAATCAATTTGTGTGAATGTCTGAGGTCTTTCTTGTAAGGATCCTTCAAATCTATCTAAATCCTTCACTTGTGATCTGAGGTTGCAGAGTCGGTTGGCATCACAGAGAGAATAATTCATCCCTTGTTCAATTAATAATTTTGATAAAAATCCTCTTTCTTTGCATGATTCGTTTTCGAATTCATCCGGGAAGACATCGACGAATTGTGTGGATGATTTTGGGTGTTTAGAAAGAATCAGTTTTTTAAATCGTTGATACTCTTTAGTTTCTTCTATTTCCTCTACTTGATTTTTCGTACTGATAAGTATAAGAGATAAAGCATGGTGAACAAGATGCATATGGTATTTGGTATATAGTAATTCCTGTAGCATCTCTTGGTCTTCAAAGAGATTGTCTTTGTTTTTTTGTACGTATTTTACGACGCTTTTTAGTGCCCCTGATTGTTTTAATGCATGATAATAGCAGGTTATCGCTTCGCTCTTATTTCCGGCTAGAAACCAGGGATTTCCTTGCTGTGTCCATGATTCAACTTTTTCTTTCATAGTTTTACTCTGTTTTTTCTCATTTTAAAGAAAAGAATATATTTCTTCTTATTAGTTTTTACATTGTGACATCTGCTGTTGCGTTAATCTTTTGATATTATAAGTAATGCTAGTAACAGATTTTAGTACGGATAATAGTTAATTAAGCGATTGAATACATAGATCATGAACATACTATAGATCACCCTATCATCAAATATATGGTTCACCCTACCGATCACCCTATCGTTCACCTCATAGGATTACCCTACTCATTTAAGTCATGTTTTGTACTATACGTAGTGGGGGTATATACATGAAGGTTGAAAATAAGATGAAAACATCCAAACATACACCACCATCTCGAAAAAGATATGAACAAAAAACTCCGGGCATTTCTATACGGATGCCGAAAGAATGGCATGATGCTCTCATAACATTCTTACAAGAAACAGGGCAGAGCAGAAGAGAATTTATGGCGATTGCTCTTAACAAACAAACAGCAGACTATAACCAAGCATACAAAAATGGTTATAATAAAGGATACAAAGAAGGAAAAGCTAAAGGTATTGAAATAGGTAAAGAAGAAGGTAAAATTCTATGGCAGGAAGAGGGACGTCAAAAAGGTTATGCAGAAGGCCAAAAAGAATGGGCTTCTTATGTGACCTGTTATATATGTAAAAAACCAATCTATTTTAGGTCGGAAGATGAGCTCCATCGCCGAATCATTTACTTGACGCAAGGACAATATTGTCATAGTTTCGAATGCCCTCGAGATTAGGTCTAAAGATATTTTCAATTAGCAGAGGTCTAAAGTAATTTTGAAAGCCAGCTCGTCCGATGAAATACAAGTCTGATCCTGCGATTAGGTGTGAAGATGACTCCAGGCATAGTTTTTTGTCTGCAAGGGGAGAATGTTCTTTTTTGTTATAGTTCTTCGGTGTTGAATTGTACGGTCGCACCCATGACTCCTGCCCAGTTACCTGCGTATTGTCCGCCGTCAGCGTGGAATGATTCCTCTGTAATCATAAGTTGTGCGATGTATTGGCCCGTTGATAGATTGGCATTACTTATATGTAGTCTTTAAAAAAAGATTCTAAGCTTATTTAAGGAATATATTTATTATTTAAGAAATATATTTATTAATAAAAATTGGTATTTTAAATTGAGGCGAAGGTAATGAAAAAACAATTATCTGCTTTAGTAATTCTTGTTATGTTGTTTGTTTTATTTTTGAGTGGTTGTCAAGAATCATCTGAAAACAAAAATATTGGTTTAACAAATTTTTCTACTTATACGAATATGGAAAAAGGATTCAGTATAAAATACCCATCGACATGGAGGTAAGTATGAGGATCTAGACCAAATGCCTGATGTTGATGTTTTATTTGTTTCTCCGTCAAATGAACCTACAAAAACTGGTAATTTGATGATTTCAGTTATAGATAATGTATCATTGACAATGGATGAGTTTAAAGAAGCACATATAGAAAATCAAAATATCCTATTTTAAAATTTTGGTATAGAATTTGAAAGAAATACAACACTTTCAGATTTACCGGGTTATGAAATAGGATTTATTTTTACTAAGGATATTTACACTATGAGACAGTTGGAGGTTTGGACTATTAATGAAAACACCCTCTATTTGCTTGCTCATCAAGCAGATCAAGCATACTATGAAAATTTTACTAATGATATTGAATATATGATTCAGAGTTTTGTTATACTTGATTTATAAGAAAAATGGGTACTTTAGTTTAGATGAAGATTTAACAAATTGATGTTTTTATATTATATTTTTTTTTAAGCGACTGCAACAAAAAATACCTATACAACCAACCATCATCCATAGCTTTCCTTAAATTAATAACATAAGATTATGGTCGCGATTCTTAAGATGATTACTCTGAGGGGGCATTTATCTATGTAAGAAGTCGTTACCAATCCCCGAATTCGACACTAAGCCGATTAGCAAGCTCCATGGTGAGTTTGCTGAATCCGGTCCCTATGATGTGCATGTTATCCCCTGTATTACAAGAGTAAAACACCACTTTAAGCACATTAATTATTAATTTTTAAGGAGAAGTTTATAAACAAATAGTTGTTTTGAAATTGTATTTTATGGGGGAAAATGGAATGAAAAAAATGGCTGTATTGTTAATTGTTTTAATGATGGTT
>JALHTX010000170.1 GCA_022866015.1 Thermoplasmatota archaeon | reverse complement strand
TGATTACCGCCTTGGTGAAATCGGCGGTGAAGTTGCGGTTCACATGGTTCGCAACTTTTGGATTTATCCTTTTCTTTGCGCATCCCATCCAAGGAAAAGATGAATGCTTTCTCCTTAATTATCTATTTCGGGATGAAGCCTTGAATATCAATATCTATTTGTATAAGTATTAATCATAGTAAATTGTCGTAATGTTTTTAGAAAAGTTTATTTATTTGCCTAACATCGTCAGGAGACAATAAACCTATAGGGAGTATATAGATGAAATACAATACAATCGATGTTACTAAACAAAACAAGGTTGTTACTATTTTTCTTAATCGACCCGATGTTCATAATGCAATGAATGAACAGCTCATAAAAGAACTTACAGATTGCTTTAAAAAACTTGATAAAGATAAAGATACGAGAATCATTGTTTTAACAGGAAAAGGCAAATCATTTTGTGCAGGAGCCGATCTAAACTGGATGAAAAGTATAATAAACTATTCTAGAGCAGAAAATATCAAAGATAGCAATATATTACTTGACTTATATGAAACAATTTATAGCTGCTCAAAACCAATAATTGCAAGAGTTAATGGCCATGCTTTTGGAGGAGGAATAGGATTATTTGCAGCATGCGATATAACAATTACAATTACTGATTGCAAGTTTGCATTTTCTGAAGTAAAACTTGGGATAATTCCAGCAGTTATCTCAAAATATATTTCAAAAAGAATTAAACTTTCTGATATGAGACGTCTATTTATAACAGGTGAAAGATTTGACTCAAATTACGCAAAAGAAATTGGTTTAATTGATTTTGTTGTATCTGAAAAAGAACTCGATGATAGTGTTAAAAAATATATAGACATACTTTATTATTCAAGCCCAAATGCTATCTCTGAAGTAAAAAAACTCATTAATGCTTGTGAAACAATGAATACTGAAAAATACAAAAAATTTACTGTTGAAAAAATTGCTGAACTACGTGTTTCAGAAGAAGGTCAAGAAGGCATAAACGCATTTCTTAATAAGAGAAAAAGTAAGTGGAGTGAATAAGCAAATGTTCAAAAAAGTTTTAGTTGCTAATCGTGGAGAAATCGCTGTTAGAATAATTAAAGCCTGCCAAGAATTAGGAGTAAATACTGTTGCTATTTATTCAGATGTAGATAAAAAAGCACCTCATGTACAACTTGCCGATGAAAGCATTTGCCTAGGAGATCCAACACCCATCCAAAGTTATCTAAATATTCCAAAAATAATCAAGGTTGCTCGTGAAGTTGGAGCAGACGCAATTCATCCAGGTTATGGTTTTCTTGCTGAAAACCCAGATTTTGCTCATTCATGTAATGATATTAGCATTAAATTTATTGGACCATCATTTAAGGTAATCAGCTTAATGGGAGATAAAATCGAAGCAAAAAAAACAATGGAAAAAGCAGGCATTCCAGTAATTCCTGGTTATCATGGTGCTAAACAAGATAATAAATCATTAATAGAAGAGGGAAAAAAAATTGGTTTTCCACTACTTGTAAAAGCTGCTGCGGGTGGTGGCGGTAAAGGTATGCGAATAGTTCACTCAGAGGATAGACTTAATGAAGCCATTGATAGCGCGAAACGTGAATCAAAATCTGCTTTTGGTGATGATACTGTATTTCTGGAAAAATATCTTGATAAACCAAGGCACATTGAATTTCAAATACTAGCCGATGAACATGGAAATATTATTCATCTTTTCGAGCGCGAATGTAGTATTCAAAGACGCCATCAAAAAATAATTGAAGAAACACCTTCACCTGTAATGACCCCCCAACTAAGAAAAAAAATGGGTGATACAGCAGTTGCTGTAGCAAAAGCAGTAGGTTATTCTAATGCCGGAACAGTTGAATTCATGATTGATAAAAATCTAAATTTTTATTTTATGGAGATGAACACACGTCTACAGGTTGAACACCCTATAACCGAGATGACGACTGGAATTGACCTTGCTAAATGGCAACTAAAAATTGCAAGTGGTGAAAAACTTACAATAAAACAAAAGGATATAATCCAACGCGGTCACGCAATTGAATGTCGTATTTATGCTGAGAACCCAGCCAAGGGTTTCTTACCAAGTACAGGTACACTTGAACAAGTTGAAGTACCAACTGGTCCAAATATACGTGATGATAGCGGAATTTATACTGGTATGAAAATAACACCATATTATGATCCAATGCTTGCAAAAATAATCACATATGCAGAAAATCGTGATGAAAATATCAATAAGATGATCTGGGCACTCTCTCGTTATATAATAATGGGTGTCACCACAAATATTTCTTTTTTAAAGAAAGTTTTAGAACATGAAGAATTCAAAAAAGGAAACATTACAACCCATTTTATCGATAACTATTTTAAGGATCGAACGGTAGCAAAAGATAGACTTCCTGTTGATGCAATAATTGCACTTGCAGTTTATGACAGTATGCATAAAAAATCTCAAGAAGTTGTACGTTACAAAGAAGTTGATCCTCATAATCCTTGGAAACATGTTGGCCGTTGGCGTGTAAGTGGACAGGAGGAAAAATGATATGTTCATCAATTATGAACATGAAAATCATGTGTATAATGTAACCACTACGCGTCGTGACAATTATTATTTTATAACCTATGATAACACAGAATATAAAGTTGAAGCAGAAGAAATCAAACCAGGACAACTTAAAATAAAAATAGGTGATAGAATTGTAAAAGCAATCATAACAGAAGGTAAAACAGAAAAGTATGTATTTGCCAATGGAAATGTTTACAAGGTTAAACAGGTAGAACTCACAGGAAGAAAAAAACCAAAAAAGAAAGAACAAGAAGATCTTAGTTCACCTATTTCCGGTAAAGTTGTTAATGTTAAAGTTAAAAAAGGCAGCATTGTTAAAAAAGATGATGTTTTAATGGTAATCGAGGCTATGAAAATGGAATATCTTATTCGTGCTCCTTATAATGGTACAGTTAAAAAAGTGAATTTTAAGGAAAATGATCAGATTGAAATTGGTGAAAATACTGTAGAGCTTGAAAAGAAATAATTTGGAGGAATAAATTTATGGATACTATAGAAAGTAATATTGATGCATCAGGTAAAGATTTTAAAGAAAATTATAAACACTATGAGTTACTTGTTAAAGACCTAAAAGACAAAATTTCTTTAGCACAAAAAGGTGGCGGAGAAGAAAAAATAAAGCTTCATAAAGAACGCAATAAAATGCTTGCTCGTGAGCGTATCGAAGCACTCATTGACCCAGATACTCCTTTCATAGAATTTAATACTCTTGCTGCATATGGTATGTATGAAGACAAAGCCCCGTGTGCAAGTATAGTTACAGGTATTGGTCTTATTCATGGTCGAGAGGTTGTAATCGTTGCAAACGATGCAACTGTTACTGGTGGAACTTATTATCCAATGACCGTCAAAAAACATCTTCGTGCTCAAGAAATTGCTATGGAAAATAATCTACCTTGTATTTATCTTGTTGACAGCGGTGGAGCATTTCTACCTATGCAAGATGAGGTGTTTCCAGATAGAGAACATTTTGGTCGTATATTTTATAATCAGGCCGTTATGAGCTCTATGTGTATTCCTCAGATAT
>JALHTX010000169.1 GCA_022866015.1 Thermoplasmatota archaeon | reverse complement strand
TCATCTAAATTTATGCCTTTGAAGTGATGAAATATGAAATACTCAACTGATGTAGATCAAGATAAAACCGCAAAAGCATATGGTTACGAGTTACATTGCAGTAGAAAAGACTCAATGAATCTTGTATATGCAATACGTGGTATGAAAACAGAACAAGCAAAGAAATATCTTCAAGGAATAATAGACATTAAAAGGCCATTACCTTCAATATTTCATAAAAGAAAACTTGCTCATCAAAAAGGAATAGGGCCTGGAAGTTTTCCACAGAAAGCAGCAAGATATATGCTTAAAGTACTAGCAAATGCTGAAAACAATGCTGAATACAAAGGTTTTAATCCTGAAGATATGAAAATAACACATGCTTCTGCTTATGGTGGACGTATAACAAAAGGCATTATGCCTAGAGCTCAGGGAAGAGCTACTGATAAAAATACTAGAACAACAAACATAGAAATAATAATTGAAGAGGTAGATTAATGGCAGGAGAACGAACTTTCATAAAAGAAAATACAAAACGAATACTAATAAAAGAATTCCTTGTCAAAAAAATTGTAGGCGCTGGTTTTGGTGGTATGAATATTCAACGTACACCAATGGGGACTAGAATAAACATACTAGTCGAACGTCCTGGCATGGTAATCGGTAAAGGCGGCCATAAAATCAAAGAATTAACCGACACTATACAAGAAAACTTTAAAGTTGACAATCCACAAATTGAAATTGAAGAAGCGGGAGGCAGAGCAAGTCTTAATGCTCAGATTATGGCAGAAAAACTTGCCGAGGCATTAGAACGTGGATGGCATTTCAGACGAGCAGGACACTCTACTGTCCGCAGAATTATGGATGCTGGTGCAAAAGGAGTTCAAGTAATCATTGCAGGTAAACTTACGGGTGCACGTCACCGAACTGAAAAATTTACTGAAGGTCATGTAAAATATTGTGGTGAAACTGCTCGTCAAGTAATGGATAATGGATTTGCTGTTGCAAAATTAAAACCTGGTGTTCTTGGTGTGAAAGTTCGTATTATGAGACCTGATGCAAAACTACCTGATGAAATAACTATAAAGACTCCTCAAACTGAAAAAGTAAAAGAAGAGAAAAAAGAACAAAAGCCTATTGAAAAGAAAGTTACACCACTTAAAAAACTTACAGAAATTCAAGGAATTGGCCCATCTGTTGTTAAAAAATTCGAAAACGCAGGTATAAAATCTGTAGACGAGCTATTCGAAATGGATGTAGATGATCTTGCATCTATTAATGGAATAGGGGGAAAAATTGCTGAAAATATTGTAAAAAATCTTAAAAAAATTCTTGAAGAGGTTGCATAAAAATGAATCTTAAGGCTAAAGAAATTAGAGACCTCGCCCCTAAAGAAAGGCGTGAAAAGCTCGATGAATTTAAAAGTGAACTTATGCATGAAAGGGGAATTGCTGCAATGGGAGGTTCTCCTCCATCACCTGGGAAAATACGTCAACTCAGGATGAACATTTCAAGGATTCTTACAATCATGCAGGAGGAAGGAGAAACATAAATGAGTGATATATGTGGAGTATGCGGTCTGCCAAAGGAAATCTGTGTTTGTGAAGATATCGCTCGTGAACAACAGAAAATAACCATTAAGATGGACAAACGCCGATATGGTAAAATGATGACAGTTGTCGAAGGCATTGACGTACATGATCTAGATATAAATTCTTTAATAACACAGCTTAAATCCAAATGTGCCTGTGGTGGAACAATAAAAGAGGGAAAAATAGAACTGCAGGGCGACCACAGAAACAAAGTAAAAGAAACTCTTGAGAAAATGGGATTCACAGTTGAACTAATGTAAAACTATGTATAATATAGTTCAAAGGTTCAGCCTTTGAAAAATCCTATGCATATACATCTCAAGGGAAGAAGGTCAATTTATGAATGAAAAAACCCTTTCAAGAGATGAGTTCATAGGTTTGAGGGTAAAAATCCTAGAATGTACAGATCCGACTTGGATAGGACAAAGTGGCCTTATAATCGATGAGACGAAAAATACCTTCCTCATTGAAATAAAAAATAGAAAGAAAATAATTGCCAAGAAAACTGCGAAATTTGAGTTCATCATAAATAGTGAAAAAATAAGTATAACTGGCGAAAAAATCGTTTTTCGCCCTGAAGATAGAATAAAGAAAATAAGGTGAAAAATAAAATGCCTAAGATAAAAGATGCAAGAAATATTGGACTTAATGTCAAAGCACCTAGCGAGCACTGTGATGATAAATTCTGTCCTTTTCATGGGACATTATCAGTTCGTGGCCAGATTTTAACAGGTATGGTATCATCTACAAAAATGCAAAATTCAATAGTTGTAAAAAGAGAATATAGCAGTTTTGTTCCAAAATATGAACGTTACGAGAAAAGAACAAATAAGTATGCGGCTCATTGCCCACCTTGTTTTAAGATTAATGTTGGTGATAAAGTCCGTATTGCTGAGTGTAGACCACTCAGTAAAACGGTTTCATTTGTAGTAGTAGAAAAAATATGAAGGTGATTAATTTATGAAAGGTATTGCTGGTAAAACAAAACGTGGTCTTCCTGTTGGAGCGCGATTAGAATGTATTGATAATACTGGTGCAAAAGAAGTTCAAATAGTTATGACGCCTAAGCTTAAGGGTACACATAGAAGGTATCCAGCCGCTGGTGTTGGTGATATGGTAATTATCAGTGTTAAAAAAGGTGCTGTTGATATGCGAAGACAACTTCTAAAAGCAGTAATTGTACGTCAGAGACGCCCATTTAGACGCTCTGATGGTACTATGGTACAATTTGAGGATAATGCAGCAGTAATTGTCACTGATACTGGTGAAACCAAAGGTTCTGTGATAAAAGGACCTGTTGCACTGGAGGCTGCTGAAAGATTTCCAAAGATTGCTTCGAATGCTTCAAGCATTATATAAAAATGAGGGACTTGTAAAATGAAAACAATAAACCCGGGTAAACAAATAAAAAGAATGCATAATGCGCCATTGCATAATAGAAGGAAATGGATCTCTGCTCATCTAGATGAAAATCTTCTATTGAAATATGATAAAAGAGCAATTTCTGTTATAAAAGGGGATACTGTGCGTGTTATGCGTGGTAACTT
>JALHTX010000004.1 GCA_022866015.1 Thermoplasmatota archaeon | reverse complement strand
TTCAAATATATATTGTGAGAAATCCAAGGGAATTACATAGATTCGACGTATCGAGCACGTTCGGTTAAATTCTATTGTTCTATTGAGTTCATAGGGTGAAGTTTGTCCTAGATATTCAAGTGTTACATTGATGTGAGTTTCAGTGACATTTCCAACAGTTATGTTTATCACTATTCCCATATATTCCCATACATATTCCGTTCCAGGTATTGGAGAACTTTTAATATTTATCTTGGTTTCATTCCAATCCGCGGTTGTTGCATCAGGAAAAATAAATCCGAATTTATCTCCGATACTAAAGGGTAAAATCTGGCTAGTGAGGTTCTTAGTTTGTTTTGGTGTTGTCTTTACCAGGACGCTAGTATCGGTAACATTGATAATTTTAGAAGAATTTTCCCATATAGAATAAGGAGGAAAAGTATCATAAAAACTATATGTATAGTATGCTTGTTCAAAATCCTCAGTTAAAACACCGTCTGGCATAGTAAAATTACCAAGATCTTGCACATTTAACCATTTTAAAGTTATATCTTGGTCAGTTAAATTTATAACCTCAAATGATTGATTTAGAGTATAATTAAATAAACTTGTAGTCGCATTCTTCGTATTGAAAATATCACCTATTTTAATTTTTCTTTCTACACCATATGCTTTTTCTGGCGGGATAGTTAGATTCTTAGTTTCACCTTCTTTTAAACCAACAATTCCTTCTATCAAACCTTCTATATAATCTTGTGAGTATGATTCATATCCTTCTGGCGGAGAAGCAGTTTTATTCAGTGTAACATATATCAACTTAGGATTTCCACCAGTTTTATTTATAATATTGGTATAAGAAGAATCAAAAACAGTACCATTTGAAGCATATCTACCAATATAACTAATGTTAACACAATCCCCATATGATATCTCTGCTGTTTTTGGTTTTTGTTTAAAAAGGTTTTCGAAAATATCCGGGTTTTTAATTATTAAATATGCTGACAAAGATACAATTACTATAATCACTAGTAGTATTGCTGCTATTTTTTCTTTTTGCATGGCTTTGCAGAATAAAGTTATATTATTTATACCTAACCATCTTTTTTAGAGGAGATATTTCCGATTACGTTTCGAATTATTTTTGCTGCAAGAATTGCCGTTTCACCATTATCAAAATCAGGGTTTACCTCTACAACATCAAAACCAATTATTTGAGGAGAAAAAAAATCTATTATTTCAAGTAAATCAAAAGTAGTAATACCAAAAGGCTCAGGTGTACCAGTCCCAGGTGCATAACCTGGGTCAACTACATCTATATCAAGCGTTAGATACATTTGTTTATCTTTAAAAAATTTTTTAGTTTCAGCAAGTATTTTTTTAAGGCCTTTATTTTTTATTTCAAACGATGTTTTAAAAAACAAACCTACTTTTTTTGCATCTTCGCATTCCTCTTTTTCAGCTGAACGCACACCAAGAACACCAATGTTCTTAATATTTATATAATCAGATATCCTTTTAGTCGCACATGCATGATTATGTTTCTCATTTCTATACTCATTTCTAAAATCTAGATGTGCATCAAGAGATAAAACACAGATATCTTTTGGAAATGCATAAACAATACCTGGTGTTATTGAATGCTCGCCACCTAAACAGATGGGTATCTTTTTTTTAGACAAAACATGTGATGTAAATCCTTTAACTGTTTCAATCATTTTTTCAGGTTTCATATCTGAAACATTTAAATCTCCATAATCATGAACATTTATATTTCTAAAATCAACACCTGTCCTAATATCAAATGATTCAAAATTCCAGCTAACGTTTCTTATTTGCGCAGGCCCTTTTTTAGCACCAGGTCTAAAAGAATAAGTTTTATCATATGCGACGCTAAAAATAACAAAATCTGCATCATTAAAACTTGATCCCGTATCAGCAAAATAATTAGGAGTTTTCATATTAATGACCGCAGGAGAAAAAAACAAGTTTAGGCTCTAGTAATCTTTTTTCTACCAAGTGCTTCAAGATATAATACTTCACTTCCAGGTTGCAGTTGATCTTTAAATTCATCAGTTATCTTCATTTCAAATGTTTCATAGGTTTCAAGATCCATAAGCTGAACGTTTTCACCCATAATAGATACTATTTGTGCACTTCTTTTATCAATTATAGGAACCGAGACTTTGTGTTTCACTGGATGTACAACACTTCGTTTTTGACCGTCAAAAATACCGATTGCTTCAATTCGTGCTTTTGCCTCACCGTGTTTCCCTGGTTTAGATGTTGAAATACTCATTATTTTACATGGTTCCTCATCTACTATCATATATCTTCCAACTTTAAGTGTTCTGACTTCTGCCAATTCTTTCATTTTTCATTCCTCAGGCATTTTATATACTATATCATGTTCGCGAACCTTATCCTGTACTTTGATGCCTACTGCATCACCTTTTTTTACAGTCTTAACAGGGTTTCTATCAATTTGCATACTACTAATTTTTTGTTTGAAATCAGTATGCGCGCCAACAAAGTGAATAGTATCCCCTATTTTAAGTTCACCCTCAGTAATTTTAATTGCTGCTACACTAACGTTACTAAAAAAGTGTTCAACAACACCAATTTTTTCCTCAACCATAAATAGGTTCACCACGTAACAATAATATAAAAAGTTGTACTTAAAGAATTGTTTAAAAATAACTTTAGTCTTGATCTACTAACTCATATATTGCTTTTTTACCATGTTTTACACAAATGAATGCTTCCCATTTTGAGTCCCATTCCATAGGATTTGCGCATATAGGGCATGCAAGGCTCTCTATTATTTCACGATGCTGTTTAGTACTTTTTTTAAGCACTTCTGCTTTTAATTTCTTTGTTGCATCTAGTGTATCCATAACATAAACATTACCATCAATTGGAAGAAATGGTGTGTTATCTTGTTGCATTCTTTTTTTACGATATGCTTTCATTTGCATCTTGTATTTTTCCATCATAGTTTGTCTTCGGCCCATAATTCATCAACCTAAACTTTTTTTACCCTGAATAAAACTCTTGTTTTATAAGGTTAGCCTTATATGAGGCTTTAGCAAAATGTAATACTATTGCCATACATATTAAGTTTTCAGTATAATCAAATAATCTATTATACTTATTAATCAAATTTTATTAAAAAAAATAAAAAAGATTTTTGTAAAAAACAATTATAATATATATTCATTTTTTTACTAGAATCTTTTTGGCTTATGTTTTTGGAAGCAATCCCTGCAATATACAGGTCTGCTACCATCTGGTTTGAAAGGAACTTCAGTTTCCTTTCCACAATCTGCACAAGTTACCTTATGCATTTCTCTTTGAGATCCGCCAAATCGGCCGGCACCTCTATCGTCTCTATACATACATTACTTCCTTTATTTATTTTTTAATCTGTTATTAACATCTAGTATATAATTATTTGTTTTATATTAGATTCATCATAAAAGGGGTTATAATTATAACTAAAGTTTTATATTCTTTAAATTTTTTCTATTATAATAATTACAATTTAGGACTTTTTATTCAGCAATATCGTTATTTTTAATATCGTCTAAATCTTTTTCATCTGGTGCTCCAGGAGAAATAATGTATCCTTTCCTTTTTTTTCTCCAATTTGCCCATCGAGCAAGAACGAGCGGTAAGACAACAATGGAAGTGATTACCGCATAGATAAGTGTGAGTGCAGTGATGATTCCAAACTGTTGTTCAGGTGGGATGGGAGCTAACACAAGCACACCAAAGCCAAATATGGAACTTAAGGCAGCAATAAATATGGCGCTCCCTGTTCGTGAGATTGTTTCAGAGACAGCAGTTGTCACATTGCCTGTTTGATCAGCAGTTCTTCTGAACCGCTCTACGATATAGCACGCATAGTCAATACCAACACCAATGGTGATACATGTAACCATAATTGTCAAAATATTCAATGAATAT
>JALHTX010000168.1 GCA_022866015.1 Thermoplasmatota archaeon | reverse complement strand
GATTGACAGCAAAGAATGGAACAAAGAAGGCCGTCTCGAAGAAATTTTTAAAACAACTGTGCGGAGGACCGAAAATATCGATCCTCTGCGTTTCTCCTAAAAGAGGTTTAAATTATGTAAATATGTCATTTAATTCTGCAATTTTTTGGGATGACGTTAAAAAAGTATGAATGTTTTTAGAATATACATAATTTGTAATTATTTTTTTACTTATTGTTTTATTGTAAATACTTCACGAGCTGCTTCAAAAGGATCCATCTTATGATCATATAAATCTAATGCAATATTGGTACATTTTGCGATCCATTTACCAATTAGATGTGCTTGTATTTTTTTCCCATAATCTTTAAATGAAAAATCTTTTGTTTTAAATGCATCAATAATAATTTTTGCAGATAATTCGCCATAGGATAAAGCAAAATGAATTCCTCCGCCAAAGGCAGGTTCTATACCAACCGCATCTCCAACTAATAGTATATTAGGTTTAGATATAGTATCTTCTTTTGAATACCATCTAATTGGATGACTTAACCAATTTTTTTGATTTATAGCGATATTTCTAGAGTTTAATACTTGATTAAATATTTTTATCATATTCGCTTTAGGTTTATTTTTATGTATGTGAAAATTAGCCATACCATGTCCCATATATGGTTTACTCTCTTTAATATGGGGAACATGCCATATATAGCCCTGCAAATCTTCATCTATATAAGTTAAATCTATCACAATTTTTTTCTTTTCATATTCATCATCAAATTGAGTATTCACAGGTGAAAAAATTTCAAGAGTTGATGCTATATGAGGTTTATTTGAAAGATTCATAGATTTTCGAACCTTACTCAGTGCTCCATCAGCACCGATAAGGACTTTAACGTTATATGTTCCTTTGTTAGTCTTAATAATCAGTTTATTATTTTTACGAGTAAAACTAAGGAACATTTCATTTTCATGTAAAATAAGCCCACGATTAACTCCGGTTTTTACTAAAGCATGATCAAAGTCAATTCTTTGTATCATTTTAAAGCAATTTGGTTGATGAAGAATATATTTTTTTTCGCTATAGATAAACTCTAAATCTGAAATATTTATTTTTGGAAGATCAAGATTTATATTCAAATTTTTTAAGATATATTCGCTCCATCCACCGATACCTCCACCACATATTTTATCACGAGGAAATTTTTCTTTTTCTATTACAATTGTTCTTGATGCTAACTCTGGAGCATATTTATGTAGATGCAGCCAAGTAGAAATCCCTGCAGGTCCGGCACCTACTATCATTATATCATAATCATTTTCTGATTTATGATTAGATGATTCGTTTCTCATTTTTAATCACTTTTTATTTTAATCCCAAAATTCGTTAATTCATTTAAAGTCAATTTGTATTTTTTCCCCCATTCTCCTGTTTTTTTCAGATGTTTTATGTCTATCGACCCTATATGGTTTTGTTTTTCTTTTTCCATTGCTTGCATTATAACTTCTGCTACACATGAAAAAATTTTACCTTTTGGGATAGCTGGTATCTGGAATGGATATTGTTTTGGTAAATCGACAAAACCTCCGTCTACTCTAAAGATATCAGGGCGTTTTTGACAAAGGTTATAGGATAGATTTGGTGGTTGAGATACATCAATTACTATTACATTTTTTTTCAAATGTTTAGATTTTAATAGAGCAGTTGGATGGCTTGTTGCAGTTATTATAACATCTGCATTTTTTGTTTTTATATCTGTTGCTGTTTCAAAACTACCTTTTAATTTTGTTTCAAGTTCTTTTAATTTATTTTCTCTACGTCCAATAAGTATCGAATGTTTAAACTGCGTAATAAGAATTTTTGATACTGCTTCTCCAATTATACCATAAGCACCAATAATTGCTAATGTCAAATCTCCAGGGTTTTTTTCTAATTTTTTTAATGATTTGAATACTGTTTGACATGTCACAGCAGAGGTATAACTATCCCCATGGTTTACAAAACCGTTATATTCTTTTTGTTCTACAAGCCATTTTCCACCACTGGTAACAGACGTTGTAAGTGCGCCGAGTTGAATAAGTTCAACGTTAAATTCATCTTGTATAAATACTGCTAAATCCAGTATCTCTTGTCTTACTTTTTCAATTGGTATGCTCATCATTTCTTTTGCTGTTAGTTTTAAACCTGTTATATGCCCTTTTGTTCCATTTAGATTCATCTCTGGAGAATATATCCATTTGTCATAAACCCACTCTTTTGGCATTTGTTCAATGTTTTTTTCAATCATTAAATGTCCAAGAGTTGCAAACTTCATACTTTTTTGCCTCTTTTTTAAAACTGTGATAGAGTTGAATATATTTGTTTAATAAAAAGGTTTTATTGTTTATATCCAAAAAGCCTTACTCCAGTATAGGCTTTTGCTTCAATTGGTTTACCTGGTTGGTAAGAAATTTTAATATGGCTAATATATCTAACAATAGCTTTTGAAAAATTATTATCTGGTAATTTAACGGATGGTAGATATGATTCGTAACTAAATTCATTGCTTTGATCTTCTTGTGTAACACCAGGGAAATTAAGTAATGCTGATTTTAGATCTGGAAGGCACATACCTTTTTCAACTAAATGATTAAAAAATTCTTCCCAGCCTTCTCCTTTATGATGTTGATCTGGTGAAATGAAACATTCAAAACCTATTTTTGAGTCAATTTTATCGCTAATATTTAAATGGAGCCTAATACAATTAGAATATTTCTTTATCTCATTGATAAGATTTTTTAAACCGTCATCCTCATCTTTCCATCCAAGTGACGCTAAGTATGAAATTATACCATCAGGATTTATTCTTTTGACGACAACTCTAATTCCTTCTTGATTCCTAGATAACATTGATGCTACATAAAATACTGATGCTTTTTTTGGTAATTTTTTGAGAGCATTAAAAAACTTTTTCTCTAGTTTTTCTGAAACCTTATGCCCAACAAGATTAGGTATTGCAATTCGAGTAACCCATTTACATTTTTCTATATCTTCTGCTGAGTCAATTCTTAAGGGTATAGTTTGTAAGAATATACTTGGAACTGGGATTTCGTTGTAACCTTCTGCAATGTCAAACTCTAACCAAAGACCTTGTATATTATTGTATAATTTTGAATTTGGATCTGCCCATTTTTCAGTGAAGTCACCAATGTTTTTCCATTCTTGTTTATTTAACAGTGCGTTTGGTAACTCTTTGTTTCTTATTAAATTTAAAAGCGCTTCGCGTTCTCCTTTTTGAGAAGATACTGCGATTAAGTAATCTGATCTTGCATTTTTTGATGTTAGTCTTGATTCAAAACCAAAGAAACTAGTCAAATTTCCTGAAAAGTTATCTGCAATCTTCTTAATTTCTTCGAAACATTGAGAAGAGATTAATTCTTCAGAGATGTGTGACTCAATAAAGCGTAAATAATTTGTTGGATGTAGATCATTAAAATTCTGAAACATCTTAGTTTCTTCTAAATGATGTTCCTTAGTTAGCATTATATTTTCTAGATTAATCTCTCTAGCAGAAAAAGCATTGTTTAAGGATAAATGTTGATCGTATGGATTGAGCAATACTTCAGCCCCTCGCTCTAGTTTTATTTTATTGGCTTCATAAGTACTTTTTTCGCAGGTGGATATGCAGGTAGTGGTACAGTTATTTGCGATTCTCGCATTCTTGCCATTCATTTTATCAACTCCTTTAAAATTATTAATTAAGTATGCCAACATAAATCCCTAATCATGGAAAATCCTACAAAATTCCGAAAACCACCTTTTTTATCTATTTTTGTAGGAAAAATAAATAAAAATCGTTTTTTTACAGATTATTTATATAAGTCCTAATCTCTTCGATATCTACAGTATTTTTAATAGATTCATTATTATAATATTGGCGATAGCTGATTGGTAAAGCTAAATATAAGTCATCTTCTTTATAGAAAATACCAGCTTCAACAAAACTCTTAAGTATTGTTTCTAGTTCACTAGATTTTATATCTTTAAGTTTTTCTTTTAAATCAGATAAAGATTTTATATCTTTACATTCCAAAAAAACTTTTCTTTCTTCCTTATTCAAAATATATATCATTGCATTATCATTAAGTCTTTTATCATATATTTTTATAAAATTACCACCGTCAATAAAATAAAAAACCATTTTTTCTAAATCTGTATCTCTTTTTGCACCTAGAGTTTTTTGTTGGTCGTAAGTATTTTTCCAATTATTGATAACTTGTTTCCGGGGTTTTCTTTAATTTCTTTATTTCTTTTAAAAGAATAAAAAAAGCAGATGTTTTTATCTAAAACTTCTTTTGGGTACATTATAGTATCAATAACTGTAGGTTCTAATTTTTTTATATTATATTTTTCTGGATTGTTATATATTGTGCTCTGAAATGTGACTACATATTTACTAATCTTTGGTGGTTCAAGGTATTTTAGTATAAGACTGATATTTTTTTGTGTCTCATCAAAATCAACTTTTTCTTCATTTGGGTAATCTATTATAAAATTATATGAATTTTTTATATGATTTTCTTTACAATATTTTAAAGCAGCAATGTTATCGATTATTTTTGTTCCTTTGTTCATCTTTTTTAAATAATTTGAACTAAGTGTCTCTATACCTGTCTGTATATGTTTAAATCCTGCTTTTTTTAATAGAATGTAGTCACTACTTTTTAGTATACCCGCTCTTGATTCTACATATAAACTTAAATCTTTACCTGTTTCAATAATATTTTTACATAATTTTTCAAAATCATTTACAGGTAATGTGTTCCCAACTATCTGAAACTCTAAAATCTTATATTTATCTGATAAAAAAACAAGCTCTTCAACAAAACGATCTACTGATTTTTCTCTATATTTTTTATTATATGCACAAATATTGCAGAAAGTACAATTATTCCACCAGCAACCTCGGGAAAGCTCGATAGGAAGCCTACCATAGAGTTTATGATATTGTTGAACCTCATCTGATATATTATTTAAATCCTGATAATAAGAAGTAAAATCAAGAAAAGGTAAAAAATCTAGATTTAAGTAATTGTTATTTATATTCCAAATTACATCTTTATTTTTTCTATAAATCAAACCAGGAATATTCTCATAATTGCTAAAATTAGACGAAAGTAAGAATAATGCTTCCTCACCTTCACCAGATACAATAAAGTCAATCCAATCAAAACTTCTTAATATTTTTTTACCCAACTCGTTTATAGTAGTACTTCCACCAAAAACAATAATTTTATTAGGATACATTTCTTTTATTTTTTTAGAAAGAGCAAGTGAGGGTAAAAATTGCCCATAGTTTAACGTAAATCCAATTATATCATATGAACTATAATCTATAGCTTCAAAAGCATATTTTAAAAAATAATCAGATTTTTCGATATATCTCTCAAATGAAAAATGCTCTAAAAATTCTTTTTTATAACCTATTATGCTTTCATAAAAATATCTAAATTTTTCAAAATTTTTATTCCAATAATTTGGAAACAAATACTTGGAAAAAACCATTTGTGCTGTATATGGGTCATTTGGACTATTTATCAAATAATTATAATTATTTAAACTATAGATTTCAGCTGCATTTAGATAAAAATTTTTTGTTTTGATATTAATTTCCCTATTCTTTAGATAAGACTCTAATAAAGCTAATTGTATTGAGGGGATACTTGTTTCTGCAAAAGGCATAGAAACAATTAAAATACTTTTATTATTCGTATGCATCTCCATCGTAATTTTAACAATAGATTATTGACTTAAATATTTAACGAAATGATTGCACAATTATAAAATACATGATTATTTTTACATATTTATAGAAAATGACAAAAATCGATCTTAAGGATAGGAAAATTTTATATGAACTTGATTTAGATTGTAGGCAATCAAACACTCAAATTGGAAAAAAAGTAGGATTAAAAAAAGACGTAGTATCATATAGAATAAAAAAATTACAAGAAGAAGGCGTAATTAAAAATTTTTATACAGAAATTGATACATTCAGACTTGGGTATAAGGTATTTAGAATATACCTTAATTTCCAATATGTTACTTCTGATGTGAAAGAACAAATTATTAAGTATTTTGTAGAATATAAAAATACTTGGGTCGTAAAATCAGAGAAAAGCGAAATTGATTTAGTGGTAATTATATGGGCTAAAGATATTTTTGAGTTTTATCAATTTTGGGATAAAACCCTTGATAAATACGAGGATTATTTTGCAAAATATGCAATTTCTATTTATATTCAAGCTTATTCTTATAAAAGATCATTTTTATTGCCAGATATAAAAGAGATGTCCTCTAGAGAAATATTTAGAATGTCCTGTGGTGGAAAACCCGTGGAGATTGATAAAACTGATTATAAACTTTTAAATGAAATCGCAGTAAATGCTCGTATTCCTTTAATTGAGCTTGCAGAAAAGCTTGGTTGTTCATCTCAAAGCGTAAATTATAGAATTAAAAACCTAATTAACTCAGAAGTTATTAAGAAATTTCGTGTTAATATTGATCTATCACAAATAGGGCTTCAACATTTTAAAGTTAATATATATCTTAAAGATCACAAACTAAAAGGACCTATATTGAAATATTTGGAAAATAAACCTTATTTAGAATACATTAATTTTGCGATTGGTTGGGCTGATTTGGAACCTGAATTTGTCGCAAAAGATTTCGATGAATTAATGAAAATATTGGAAGAAGTCAATTCAAAATTTTCAGGTGTAATTAAAAAGCAGTCATTTTTCATCACAGATAAAATTTATAAATTTCGCTGTTTACCTGAGTTATAAAAAGCTCCTTAATTATTAATAAAATTCATTTATTAACTACAATGAATATTTATTAAAGAAGAAGATATTATTTTATAGACAACAAACAATTTCATAGGTTGCTGCGGCTATTATAGCAGATGCTACAACCCCTGCGATCATTATTTTATCCATATTTTTTCTCACCATCCATATATTGTCATATATTGACATGTTATATTCTGTCTAATTTAATATTTAAAGGTTTCTTGTTAGAATGTCAAAATGCCATAACAATTATATAGGAGTAAAAAAGCTGTATATCACTAAAATTGTATATTTTATATAGGAGTAAAAAAGCTGTATATCACTAAAATTGTATATTTTCTTATCTCAAAAACATCAATAAAAAATCGTTCTGCTATAATATACCTTAATCATATGTTTAAAACTTTAGATAGGTTTATTGGAGGATCTCCAATCAAACTCTATCCAAGAAAGATTCCCAAGATTAATCGTACCTTTAATAGGATATGGTAATATTTTATGCCATTCAGACCAATAATTTTTAATCCATTTGTTTCCACATGATCTAATAAAACTTGCCTGTTTGGTGTTATCGACAAAATTATTTTCTTTGATTTTACAATTTTTGGTTTCTTTTATAATTAAACCTTGAAAATTGTTTTTAATAAGATTTTTTGAAATTTCTGTTTCATCACAACTTCCATGAAGATAAACTCCGACTTCTTTGTTATTGTAGATATCATTGTTTTTTATGATAGAATATTTACTTGCTTCCATTTCAATTCCATGTAGGTTGTTGTTATAGATTTTATTACTCTGAATTATATTTTTTTGTACCCATATTGTAAAAATTCCTATGTTATTGTCTTTTATTGTATTATTAATAATTGTGTTTTTAGTCTGTGGATATGTATCAAAATCTGCGCAATTTAGATAAATTCCGACATCACATTCTTTTATTATGCAGTTTTTAACTAGTAAATTAGAGTCAAGACTAAGGGTTCTAATCCCTGAATCAAGTCTTTTAAACCCAGAGTTTTGAATAGTTATACCAGATATTCTAACATTTGGTTTTTGAACATAAATAACAATTCCATTATTATTTCCATCAAGTATTGTTGTTTCTGGGTTTTCTCCATCTAGGTTTATGGTTTTATTTATTATAAGATTTTCATGATATATTCCATTTTTAACAAATACTGTCCAGCCGTCATAGGCGTTATTTATCGCCTCTGATATTGTTTGATAAGGATGTTCTTCTGAACCATCCCACGGACCTATAGTGTTATCATCATCAACATAAAGTATCGAAAATTGTCCATATACATCTTCAAAAAGCAGGGCCATTTCTTCAATGCTTGCTTCGCCATAAGCAATTCTAAACCAGCCATCTTCGCCCCAGATTCTACCAGATTTTAGCTGAATTCCCCAACTGTTCTTACAAATCCAGTATCCACCAGATGCAATACTTGGGTTATCTTGATATCCCATGATACATACGCAGTGAAGAGCATTTGATTCCCCCCATTTATGAGTATAAATTCCTCCCGAGTAATAACCAAAATCTTGATAGCAATTAAGGTGTGCAGGAACAGGTCCGTTATTTACAAGTGCTTGTTTTATAGCATTTATATTGCCCGCAGGTAGATAACTCCAATTTTTAATTTTTACAGTACGCTCTTGCCAATTTGGACTTGTTGTATTTTTAGGAAACATTACTGCTTCGTTTAAATAATTAGGATAAGGCCAACAAGCTTCGTCTGGAATTCCATATTCAACTAAAAAATTTGTATCATTTTCAGGGTAGCTTCCCCATCTGGTATTACCTCCACTCCAAAAATATAGATGTGCCTCAGATAGATCACAACCAAAAGGATAACCAACTTTCCATTGTACCATTACCTCAAGTGCTGCAACAAAAGCAAAGGTTTCACAGCTAGCGTATGGTTGCTGCCTACGAACAGGTGTTGTAAAATCTACGCCATTTATATCACGCCAACTAAAATAACTAGGAAGTTTAGAAGATGTAAAGGTTTGTTCTTCATTTTCTTTTGATGTTTCAATATTTACGTTTAAGGCAATACTTATATTTTGTAAGCATAAAAGGCTCATTAAAAGTATTATTAATACTGTTAGAATTTTTTTATTCATCTTTTTGCATCTTCTATTAATTAATATATTTATTAAACTATATATATTAGTTTTGGTTAAAAATAATATTAATAGAAGAAAATTTGTTTTATTTTTTTAAATCATCTAATATAATTTCTACAGTCCAACGAGCAACCTTTCCGGATACGACAGGGCATTTATCGACATGCGCACCCATTCTTTCAAACTCTGCATACTCATCTTTATCCATTAAATTAAAAGTTCGTCCGAAAAGCTTCTGATGAACATCTTTGCACAGAATTGACCCGTATTCTTCAATAAACTTATTATAAAGTTTTTTAGAATATTGAAATACTCGACGTTTTCGTTCTCCGGCACTAAAATCTTTGTATGTACGACCAACGATACTACTAATAGCCATTAGACCCCCCGCAAGTGCACCACAAGTACCTTGAGCAGAAAGAGCAGTACCACCCGCAAGGGCATCAGCTGCCTGAATGGTTTCAGGGCTTCCAATATTAAGAGTCTCCATAATTGCAGAAAGAACACATTGGGGGCAGCTTCCACGCTCTGCTTCATATTTAAATGCTAAATCATGGGCTTTTTGTAATTTTTCTTCTCTGCTGCTCATAATTTCACCCATACATTTGTGTCGGTATAGGTGTAACCTGAGGTGCTGTAGGTTTACTCTGCTCTATAAACTGACGTATCTTCTTTTCAATTTCTTTTGCTTCTTTATATAAAGGTTCTGGATCGATTTTAATAAATGGTGTCATATCATCTAATTTTTCTAGTAGATTTCCTGCAGCGCGGCTATCTGGAAAAGAATCAAGTGCCTCAGAAAGTAAGCATATTATATCGCGTTTCTTTAAAACACCTTCATAAAGCATTACGCCATTAACACCTGTAATCATTCCTTCAAGTGTTTCCTCAATTTTGTATTTTTTTAGTAGATCTTTCATTTTATTATTACTACTAATACCAAAAACCTTGAAATTTTTTTTATCACCAATCGCATGAGTTCCCTCTAGAGATACAATAAACTGGCAACCTTTTTTACCCGCCCATTCAAGAATTTTATCAGCAAGAGATTTAATTATGTTATAAGGTGGCATAAACTCAGATATAATTACTGCTATCTGATCGCATTTACCATCAGGTCCACATTCTTTTTTACCTGCATAAATTCTTACAGGGGAGCTTGGATTACCATTGTGAATTATTGTTGCGGGCATAAAATCTTTAGAGATGATCGTACCTATTTCTTTAAGTTTCAAAGAATCGATAATATAATGACCTGCTAT
>JALHTX010000167.1 GCA_022866015.1 Thermoplasmatota archaeon | reverse complement strand
ATAGGTGCTGGTTTGATTATGCTCTTACCGTTGTTTATAGTTATTTTTTTCAAACCGCACGAAACTAGAACGGAAGAATTAGAAATCATAGAAGAAAAAAGATAATACGAAAATAATGTAAATATATTTATATAAAAAAAGTAATACATATTAGTTAGTAGAATGAAATTTATTGCTAGATATTTATTACTCTTGGTAATACTAAATACCTTGCTTATATCGTCAATTAATGTGTATGCACTACCTTATGAAAAATATACAAAAAATAATATCGAAAATCTAGCTTTTAAACAAGAAATAAATATCCCAATAGATACAAATCTACCTGAAGCAAAATATCAACCAATAGATATTAGAATAATATTCACTGAACAGTGTTATGCAAAAGATGTAAATGATCATTCAATAAGAATATGTATAGAAAAAGGTAGTGAAATAACTGAACTTGAATCACAAATATACAACTTAGAAAAAATAGATGACACACATATTAGTTCATGTGGTGTAGTCTTTTTAATTCCTGAAATAGCAGATGGAACAGAAAAATACTTTGTTTTATATGATTCTGCTCAAACTGATAGCCCTAATTATGAAAAACATGTGTTTATGGATGACTCACATTATTTTTATGAACCTATACCTGGTCAAAAAATAGATGTTGATTATTTTGGGATCAAAGAAAAAGATGATTATATTTATGCAATAGTTCAAAAAGGTGAACTACTTGGCAATCCTGTCTCTCAGAGTATTCTTAAGTTTAAACCAGGTTCAAAAGTAGTTGAAACATATAACATAGAACAGCTCTGTGTTTTTGATATGCGTTATGGAATTTTTGCTCAGCCAGACTATGTTGGTAGTTCATGGGCAACTAGTGTTAAAAAAACTGTTCTTGCTGAAGGTAACTTAATGATCAGAGTAAGAATAGAGTGTACGTCGCCTAAGGGCGATATATTAACTGACAACATTTACACTTATTATAATTCACCTGTGGATACTAAAAGGATTTTTGTTGATGTATATCATGAGGTCTTAGAGGACATAACAGTTGAAGAACCAAGTCTTCTAGATGGAACCTATGGTGGCATAGTTACTATAAAATCTAGAAGTTCAACTATTGAAAAGATGAACGTTGGTGAGATACTTCCCAAGATTCATGTTTTTACTGAATCAGGAAATATTGAGGAATATCCTGTACCTCAAAATCCTAGCAGTATAGACGCAGAGGTAATAATCGGAACAAAAGATGATATAGATTTAGGAAAGAATGCCTGGATTAGCCTTAGTGATCCTTCCACAAATATAGCTCATGGATTAATACTTAATTCAAACACAAATCTTAACTCAGAAGAAGACGGTGTTCAAGTTAAAGCATGGGTTAAAGAAAATGTTAAATTACCCGGGCTTGAAGCAGATACAGGTAGCTTATATATTGCACGTAATTCTTATGAAAACAATAACCATAATCCTAATCTTAAAAAAGGTTTTAATGTTAATTTTAAGGCCGAGTTTGTAACATATGCAAATCAAGGTTTTGAAAGTATTGATAAGGAATCTATTGTTTTTCAAAAACTTGAAAGTATTAGACCTATTTTAAGAGAAAATATTTCACAAGAAGAAAAAGAAGAAACCCCACGTTTCTCGCTTTCTACGTATGTCCATATAGCTCCCTCTATAGCTTTAGGTTCACTTCTTTCTGCTGCAACCGGTAAAAAATTTCCATATATTTATGCTGAACTTTACAAAAATAATAGTTTTAAATCATCTGGCTCTGTTTCTCGTCTTGCCCTTGGCTCTATGGATTTTGATTTAGAAGGTAAATCATTTTTTGAAAAAATTAAAACAGTTTTTGGTATTTTTGATATTAAAAATAGTAGTTTTTTCAAAAAAATTGTTTTTCCTGATCTTGAGCCTGGAATATATGTAATAAAGATTTTTAGAGAAAATACTATTTTTGGTGATGAAAGTAAATTTATTGGTTATGGTATAGCTGATGTTTCTGATGATACCAATATTAGAATTTTTTGTAGTTCTCAAGGTACTTGTAATTTTAATGTTTTTGATCAAGATGAAAAAGGTGTTGAAGGTGTAAAGTTTTATCTTTTACAGGATAATGCTGTAATTACTGATGGCATATCTGATTTTAATGGCTCTATTGTTTTAAAAGCACCAACTAGTATTAGAGATTCTTATACTCTCCGTGTTTTATATAAAGGATTCTTAGTCGATGAGCAAGAGATTCATCTTAGACTTTTAAATCATTTTAAAATCTATATGGATAGTTTCTATGTTAATTTATATGATTTAAATGTTAGACTTATTGATAAATGGAATCAGATTCCAGAAGTTGAAGTAAACCTTGTTTTAACAAGTAAAGATATGTTTGAACCTATCACTATTTCTGCTAAAAAAGAAGCTTTTGATAAATATATCTTTAAAAATCTTCCTGAGGCAGATTATGTTTTAAATTTAAAATATAAATCCTTTGAACTCAAAGAAAATATCAAACTTGAAGGTGATAAGACAATTGAACTTGTTTTACCTGCAGAATATACTGTTTCTTTGAATATTATGAATAATATTGGTATGAGCATTGATACTGGAACTGTTGTTATTTCTAGAAATAATAAAGATATTAAAGTTGATATTGATAAAAATGGAAAATCAGTTTTTACTGTTCCACCTGGGGCATATAATCTTAAGATTTTAGTAGATGATGAAACTGTTGCAATGCAAGGACTTGATATTAGAAATGATAAAACCCTTGATGTTGTAACAAAGCAAGGTTCATTTATTCATACATTCGTGTTTTTAATTACTATTATTTCGGTGGTTGGAATTTTTGTTTATATGTTTTTGAAAAGGAAGCTGAATCTTTGTTTGAAACTATTTGTTGTTGTATTATTGTTTATTTCTATTTTTCAACCATGGTGGATACTTAATGGGGAAGAAAAAGATATACATACAAATACAATTAATATGTTGTATCCTCCTAAAATGATCACTTTAACTTCAAGTTCAGATGTTATTGGTGGAAGTATAAGTGTTATTAATGATGATTTTACAACTGTTATGGTTTTACTTTCAGGTCTTATTGTATTTTCAATTATTTTGATTTTGCTTAGTTTGTTTATTAAAGAAAGATTTAGCAAATCAAGAAAAGCAACATTTTTTGCAGTTATTTTAATTTTGATTGTTTGTATTGGTTTGTTTTATTATGCTATGTCAATGGTTACAAATATTGGAGTAGGTGGATTTATTGGTTCTGGAGATATCTCAGTTTCTATTCCAGGAAGAATTCAGAGTGTAAATTTAGCATGCAGTTGGGGTCCGGGTATTGGTTTTATTTTGGTTGTGGTTTCATTGACTGTCTTGTTTTTATCAATTTTTATAAAAAAGAAATAACACAAATTTTCATGTTAAATAGTATTTTTTTCGGCATATAACGGTTTTATTTTCGTAAATTTATTATATCACGTTGTAAAATATATAATATAGAAAGGTTATTTAAAGGGGGGTAAAAAATGAAAAAAATTATAATAACAATTTTTTTGGCAATAATAATGCTGTTGATACCAGTCGCCTCAGCTGTGCAAACAGCTAATATTTCTTTTGATAAGAATCTTTATGTGGCAAGTGAAGAATTGCCCGAGTTTTATATTACATCAGAACAAAGCATCATATTAAGCAATTATATTGATGCAAACTTTGAAGGTGCGGAAAAACAAACAGCACAAAATATTGTAAACAACATAGTTAATAATGATTTGGAGGTTAATCTAACTAATCTTGCAAATAACTTAGAAATATATATTTATGCACCGATTAATGAAACTGAATTATATAGTGTCTCTTCTATGGCTGAGTTGGATGCATTAATTTTAGAGCATTGGGGTTTTGATGAAAATGGGTTTTTGCAAAGTCTTTTTGGATCTTTAATAATAAAAATAGTAGAGTTTATTAAGGATAGATTGGGGTGGATATATGATTTATTTGATAAAAGCATTTTACTGTTTTATGACAGTATTACACTTTTAGTAAATACGGTAAAGCCACTGGGATTATTAATTACTGTTTCATTTGTTGCAGTAATTAATGGTATTTTAGCTGCCCCCAAGGCATTCTATGAGGCATTAAAAGAATTATTTCAACCAGACGGAGATGATTTCATTGATATACTGGTAACATTTTCGGATAATTTTGCAGCTAATCTTTCAAAATTAATTGATTATATACTTATATTCATAAATAATCAAAAAATTAGAACATATTTTAATCAGGTTCAAGCTTATTTTGACTGGCTTGATGCAGAACCTTGGAAAGACCCTATATTAATAAGTGGCTCTGTAAAAACAATTATGGGTGAAGCATGGAAAGATGTTAATATTATTTGCAAAGGCCAGACAACTGAAACAGATAGTAATGGAGAATTTACATTTTATGTTGATCCAATGCCTGATGAAGATTCATTTCCTGAGTTTGAATACTATGGAATGCACAACTGTCAAATAACTGTTACAAAAGGTGATAAAGTTTTAAAACAAACACCAACTATTCTTTCTTATGCATTCTCAGGTGGAGAGATAAACTGGCCATTTATTATACCAAAAGCAAAAAACATAGATGTATCATTTAGAACGATTCTAATAGAAAGGTTAAACAGCATGATGGAAAGATTTTATGCTTTTTTTTCTTATTTTTTTAGAAATATCAATATAATTGGGATATTTTAAAACATAATATTGTAAGACAATTAATCTATATAAAATACAAGAGTTGTATTATCTTCTATGATAATTCTGATGATATCTTTTGAAATCTTTTTTATATTGATTAGATTTTCTAATGAATGGAACTCTTTTAAAATCAGGAACCTCTGCTCTTTCAATCTCTAGTTCATCATTGCTCTGTACGCGCCTAAAATTATCATGATCAGGTTTTGTTAAAAGCGTGATTGCTTTTCCTTTTTCTCCAGCACGTGCTGTTCTACCTATTCTATGTATATATTCAATAGATGTTTTTGGTACATCATAATGAAATATATGAGTAACGTTTTTAATATCAAGACCTCTTGCTGCTACATCTGTTGCTACAAGTACATCTGTTTGCTCATTTCTTAAAGAGTCAAGTGATTGTGACCTTTTGTTTTGGCTCATTCCTCCATGTATTGCGGAGGCGTTAACGTCTTGTTTTCTCAGATTTTTTGCAACAATATCTGATTCACTTCGTGTGGCACAAAATACAATTGAAAGACCCGCTGTATTTTCTTTTAGCAAATGTACTAGAATCGAGAATTTGCTATCTTGTTGGTATATATCATAATATACTTGCTCAAGTTTGCTTTTATCAACCTGAGATTGAGTTTTTATAATTATAGGATTGTTTAGATGTTTATTCATTAATCTATGTATGCTTCCCATTATAGTTGCACTAAACATAAGTGTTTGGCGGTTCTTAGGAGCATATCTTATTATTTTCTCAACATCTTCAATAAACCCCATATCTAACATTTTATCAGTTTCATCGATTACCAGAAATCGTATATTTCTAAAATCTATTGTCTGCCTACGCAGATGATCAAGCATCCTACCTGGAGTACCAACAACGATCTCAGAGCTACGTATTTTTTTAATTTGTGGTTCTATACTAACACCACCATATACACTTGTTGTTTTTACACCAAGTGTTTGTCCAAAATCCACAAATACATCAGTTACCTGCACACACAATTCCCTTGTCGGGGTGAGAATAATACATTGTAAACCTCCACCAAGAATAATTTTATCTAATATAGGTAGACAAAATGCAAGTGTTTTTCCTGAACCGGTTTCTGCTTGCCCTACAACATCTTTTCCATTAATTATTTCAGGGCAACATTTCTCTTGAATAAGGGTTAGTTCTTCAAATTTTTTCTCCTTTGTTTTATCTACGAGTTTTTTGCTTAATTTTAGTTCTTCAAATTTCATTTCTATTATCACCTAATGCTTTAATTTTTTTAATATAATCATATTACATAATAATATCAATATCAAGTTTTTTTGCAAGTTCTTTGTAACGATTACGTATTGTGACTTCTGTGACCCCGGCCACCTCTGCTACTTCACGCTGAGTACGTCGCTCACCACAAAGAACTGACGCTATATATAGAGAAGCCGCTGCAAGTCCTGTTGGACCACGGCCACTAGTAAGTTCTTTTTGTGATGCTTTTCTTAATATTTCTATTGTTTTTATTTGAACATCATTGCTAAGAGCCAGTCGACTACAAAAACGAGATATATAATCTTGAGGCGTTGTAGGAAGTAATTTCAATTCCAATTTATGTGAAATATTCCTATAATTTCTTCCGATTTCTTTCTTTTTCATTTCCGTTATTTTACTTATCTCTTCAAGTGTTCTTGGAACATTACATTGACGACAAGCAGCATATAAAACTGCAGCTGTAACTCCTTCTATACTTCTACCACGTATCAGATTTTTTCTTACAGCTTTCCTATATATCACTGCAGCAGTTTCACGAACATTTCTTGGAAGACTAAGCGAAGAGGACATTCTATCAAGGGCTGCAAGTGCAAGTGCTAGATTTCTTTCTGTACCATCACTTATTCTCGTTCTAGTCTGCCATTTTCTCAAACGATAAAGTTGTGCACGATTTCTTGTTGGAATAGATTTTCCATAAGCATCTCTATTCTGCCAGCCTATAGTTGTAGAAAGACCTTTATCATGAAGTGTGTAAGTCATAGGAGAACCGGTTCGAGTTTTTTTCTCACGTTGCTCATTATCAAATGCACGCCATTCTGGGCCATGATCAATTATATCTGCATCTATTACAAGACCACATTTCTCACAGACAAGTTCTGCACGAGAATAATCCTTAGTAAGATGTGTACTACCACATTTTGGGCATTTAATAGTTTCTTCTATTATTCGTTCATTTTTGTTCTTTCTATCGTATTCGTTTTTCAATTATATCAAACCTGTAAAAAATAAAAAATAGCAAAAAATCTGCATAAACTATAATTTTTTCACTTTTTTTGCTTGAGGCCCGCGTTCTGTATCCTCTATATCATATTCTACGGGATTATCCTCATTAAGATTTTCACCTGCAGGCATATCATTCTTATGAACAAAAATATCTTTTCCATTTTCACCTACAATGAATCCATATCCTTTTTTTGAATTGTACCATTTTATTTTTCCCTTCATATTATCTTACCCCTTTAAATATTAAATTTTGTAAAAAAGAATTAAAAGAAAAAATTTCAAGGTTTTATGAAACCAGATATGAAAAGTTTTAATTTATATTCTTTTATTTTAGATGGAACCGCTTCTACTATAAATAACTTCCCCCAATTAAAAATATATCCTTTTGTCTGTTTGAATAATTGAAATAGTAAATAATCTTATTTAAATAATTATGATTTTCAAGTAATAAAACCGATACAAAATTTTAAGATAAAAAATATTTTCTATTAAATTTTTTAAAAAATTGATTTTTACAAAATGAAAACTTGATAAAAGAGTAATTAATTCCTGTCTGATAAATGGCACAAACTGATTCAAAAGACTTTATTACCTCAAAAGAAGATTTTTACTCTCTTTCTGTGGAAAATTCTTTAAAAAAATTTAAAAGCTCACCTAACGGTTTAACGGATGAACAAGTAGAAGAATCATTGAAAACTTATGGTTTAAATGAAATCGCTGAGGAAAAGAAAAAAACATTGGTACGAAAGATAGGTGAAGCACTCGTTGAACCAATGACACTTATTCTTATTATTGCATCCCTTCTTTCATTATTCATTATTAAAGATCTTCTTGAGGCAATAGCCATTATAGGTGTAGTCATAGTCAATACAGTTATCAGTTTGATACAGGAAGGAAAAGCAGAAAAAGCAACTGATGAACTTAAAAAAATTCTTTCTCCTCAGTCCAAAGTTATACGAAATGGGGATGTAGACATAATTGCTGCTAAATTTCTAGTTCCAGGTGATATAATTGTTTTTGAATCAGGTGATATCATTCCTACTGATGCACGTGTAATTGAAGCGACAAATATGCTTGTCGACGAGGCTCATCTTACAGGAGAAAGTGAGGCTATACAGAAAACTGATAAAACGATCCTTGAAAAAGCTTTAAAGCTTTATGAAATGAAAAATATAGTTTTTACGGGAAGCAGGGTTTTAAATGGTTTTGGAAAAGCAATGGTTATAAAAACAGGTAAGTCAACAGAGATGGGAAAGATAGCAAAAAACATTCAAGAAACAGAGGATGAAAAAACACCATTACAAAAGAAAATGGATCGTGAAGTCAGAGCATTAGTTGTCCTTGCGATAATCTCTCTTATTTTGGTCTTAAGTATGGGTATAGTTAGAGGAGATGATATAGGTTTTTCTGTTCTACTTGCTATCAGTATACTAGTCGCTGTGTTTCCAGAAGGATTACCTGCATCCATGACCATTGCGTTATCACTTGCTATGGAGCGACTAGCTAAAATATCGGTTATAATAAAAAAACTATCTTCAGTGGAAACATTGGGAAATGTTGATTATATCTGTACAGATAAAACAGGGACGATTACTAAACATGACATGACTGTTAAGGAGTTTTTTATTGGTAATAGGTTTCATGTTATGGCAGATTTATTTAAAATGGCTGCAGAGGGAAAATCACTTGTATTACACGATATATTTTTAACTTCTAATAAATGTTCTACAGCTCAGGTAGTTGAAGAGGATGGAAACATTGTAAAAGAATTAGGTGACCCTACAGAAATAGCATTGATTAAAGCATCTATTCTAAACGGGTTTAAACCAGATCAATTTAACTCGCATAAGATGATTGATAATGTTCCTTTTTCATCAGAGCTTATGTTCTCTGCTATTTTAACTGAAGATCCGAAAGGTGAAAAAGAAATTTATATAAAGGGTGCTCCTGAAAAAATTATTTCATTTTGTAATTAGTACTTTTTAGAAGGAAAAACATGTACTTTAGACGAAAATCATAGACAAACTATTTTAAAAGAACTTTCAACCAGGTCTGAAAAAGGATTTAGGCTTATTGGTTTTGCAAAAAAACAAAAAGTTAATGAAACAAAAAAAATCAATGTTAACAACCTTGCAAGTTTCACTTTTTTAGCCGCAGCAATGATTTACGATCCCCCAAAAGATGAAGTAAAACAGATGATAAAAGAGACCAAAGAGGCAAATATAAATGTTGTTATGATCACAGGTGATAGTAAAAAAACTGGTTTTTCTATCGCAAAACATGTAGGTATCGCAGATGATATAGACGAAGCAATCGACGGTAAAGAACTAGAAAATATGAGTGAAGAAGAATTCGGTAAACATGTCGAGCATCTAAAGGTTTATTCACGTGTTGCTCCTTTGGATAAATTGAAAATAGTTAATAAGTTAAAAGAAAAAGATCACATTGTCGCTATGACAGGTGACGGTGTTAATGATGCACCGGCTTTAAAAAAGGCTGATGTCGGTATTGCTATGGGTCGAGCAGGTACACAAGTTGCCCAGGAAGCAGCAAAAATTATTTTGACTGATGACTCTTTTTCTACTATTGTAAAAGCTGTTGAAGAAGGACGCAGGGTTTATCAGAATTTAAAGAAACTCATCAGATACCTTTTGACTAATAACATTGGTAAGGTTGTTGGTGTATTAATTACACCTCTTTTAGGATACCCGGTTCCTCTTTTACCTTTGCAGTTGCTATGGTCAAATATAATTATGGAGTCTCTACCAGCTGTAGGAATTAGTACTGACTCAGCTGATAAAGATATAATGAAAAGAAAGCCTTCGAAACTGTCAGAACCTATTATTAATAGGAAACAGAGAGCAGTTATGATAATTGATGGTATCATATTTGGGCTATCGATTGCTGCAGGATACATTTTAGCCTATAACTACATGCTTAGCAAGAGTGTACCTATAGAAGAAGCAAAAGTAATAGCAGGTACCGTTTCTTTTGCAATTACACTTCTTTCTCCTCAAATATATGTATTTATTTTACGAGAAGGTAAATTAGTAGAAAAATTCTATAGGCGTAATCGTTTGTTAAAAACCTTTTTTATTTTTACATTAGTAATGATAATCGGTATTATTTACATTCCAGCCTTAAATACACTTTTTACAACCACTCAAATTTTAGATTTATATATTTGGGGTATAATTATCCTATTTTCAGTTCTAACCACTTTTATTAGGGCAATATTTGGAGAGAATCTTTTCTTTAATTTTAAATCAGAAAAACAAAAGAATGAAAAACCTGTGATATCTTAATTTTGTAACTTAGGCCTAATATCAATGTTTTAAAATATCTAAAGATAAAAAATTATTACACTTCATAGGTAAGTCATTTAAGTTCGAGGTCTAAATCACTTCCTTTATACTTTTTTATATTTTCCAATATAATAATATACAAATCCAAAAAATTAATAAAAACATCGATCATGTTGTTTGTAAAAAAATAAGTTCTATTAATCATTTTATAGTACAATATAGAAGATTGGAGATCCAGATGATAGCTAAAAAAAGATTAAAATTAATTGCCATGCTATTAATTACTATATTACTATTTCTAATTATCGCATTGACATATAATATTATAACAGAGTTAAATGAAAATATTTTTACAAAAAAAAATAATTTAACATTTGGTACATATTACGTCTCGACAATGGGCAGTGATACTACGGGAGATGGAAGTATTACCAATCCGTGGAGAACAATCCAGAAAGCAGCATCACTAGCCTCAGCAGGGGAAAATGTATTCATAAGAGAAGGCATATATAACGAGAAAGTAAGCATTACTGGTTTAGCAGGTAATGGTTCTTGGATAACTTTTCAACCATATAACAACGAACAGGTTATCATCGATGGAAATGGTGTTACAGGGCCATATGATGGAGTGATACTCCTTCTGGATGGGTGCAACTTCATTCGGATAACTGGGTTGGAGATTAAAAACGCAGGTTATGCTGGAGTGATGCTTGAGGGGGCCGAGATAACAGATATCCAAGTAGATAATTGTTACATTCATCATTGTCAAGGTTCAGGTTTTTATGCTAGCACTGAAGATTTTTCATCAGGTTATATTCAAAGAATAGAATTTGACCACAATAATGTTTCAGATGTTCACCTTGGAGGACTTGCGCAAGAAGCAATCTCCTTTCGAGGAGTACAAATTTTTAACATTCATCATAACACTTTGAGACGATATGGAAAAGAAGGTATTGATGTCAAAACCGGGAGCAGCGATGGTACAATACATCATAATATCATTGAAACATCATTTGAAGGTAATTATTACAACCACATAGGTATATATATTGATCCATATACCAAGACAAGCAAGAACATACAGGTTTATGACAATCTTATTTATGGTTATGGTGGAGCAGGTATCGGCATTGGCTGTGAAGAGGAATTAGGAATCGCTGAGAATATTCAGATATATAATAATATAATACATATTACACATTTTTCAGGATATAATTCCTTCAGGTGCATCGACAGTTTTTATGACAGCCCATGGATTAATGTAAAAATCTACAATAACATTTGTAATAATGACGGCGAAATTCATGTGATAAGGATAATGCCTTCAGCATCGAATATTAATAATCTTGTTATAGCAAATAATATATTCACAGGGACTGCATATAATAACATGTGTTTCCAGTCCATGACCTTCACAGAATCACAAGTTCCAGGGCGATTAACATTAACCAATAACCTGTATTATTGTTATGGTGGCACTGCACACAATCAGTGGGTTAATGAAGAAGATCCTGAGGGCGGATGGGGAATAAACCCTGTATTATTAGATCCGCTATATGTGAACAAAGAGAACTACGATTTCCATCTACAAAGTATATCACCTGCGATAGACGCAGGAGACTCCATGTATGCACCATTAGTAGATTACGATGGAAGACAGAGGCCCTTAGGGCCTATGTATGACATCGGTGCTTATGAATATGGTTAAAATCATCTTGATAAAATAATGAATGATTGTAAAACAATAGAGTTTTTTATCTGCTACAAGAAGAATTGCAGCAGTTGCAACAGGTTATAGATGTAGATAGACTAAAGGTAGAGAATTGTAAAATTATTGTGGATTTCTAAACCTCATTTGTTTAAGACATAATATGGGCTTAGAATCATGTTGATATCCTATACTCTCTTGTTGATATGGAAAAAATTTAATAAATTGTTATTTTTATGTTAGTTTTTTTTAATTTTATTGCTTATAAGATTTCTCTTAGAAACATTTAAATATATTCAAATATAATTATTATATACTATTTATATATTAATGGGGATAAAATAATGAAGAAGGGCTTAGATATATGTTTAATATGTATGATGCTAGTGTTGTCTAATGTTTTTGTATTTACAACTTTACCAGTTGTTAGTGCAGAAAATTTGGGCACATCAGTTAATAGTATTTCTCCTTATTGGCAAAATGCTATACCTGAAGTTAATATACGAGCTACAGTTAATAGTGGTACAGCAGATAATATAACACTCTATTACCGATATAGTTCAAATAATGCTAGTTGGAGCAGTTGGACAAAATGGAATGGCATAAATAATCCATTTCCAAATTTTCCCTGGGCTTGGACTTTTAATTGTCCTAGTGGGACTGGATATTATGAGTTTTATAGCATCGGGGCAAAAAATAGTAGTTATGAGCCGGCACCTGGTTCTGCTGATGCTCGCTGTCATGTAACCGTTAGTACTTGGACTAGGTTTGGTTATTATCCTGTTGGTTATAAATCAGATGATCTTACAAATGTTTTGCAAGGTTGTAATTTTACATGTCCATCTAGTGGTATTGCTGATAATATGACTGTATGGTTAGAAAACGGTGATCTTACTGCGAATGTGTCGTGTGCTATATATAGTATTGATAGAACAACTTTAATTGGTTATACAGAAGAAAAAACTATTGGTATTTATCAAGGTTGGGTTACTTTTAATTTTATTGGAGAACCGTTTCTAGTTGCAGATACCAAGTATTATTTAGTCGTATGGGGAGATGGTGGACATACACGATATAATTATAATGATTCATACCATATTATTGGTAAAACTGGAGTAACTTATACAGGTATTTTCCCAGATAATATTTTAGGGTGGAGTATTTGGACTTCTCATGTTCTATCTATTTATTGCAGATATACTGAATATGGGCCTAATTCAAACCCTGTTAACAGCAATTCTTATCCAATAAATGGAGCAGTTAATATACCATTGGCCCCTGCTAGATTAAGCATTACTGTTAATGATGCTAATGGGGATCTTATGAATATCACATTTCGTACTAATGAATCTGGTACTTGGAAAAATGCAGACACAACTAGTATCATAGGTAATGGTACATTTTACTGCTTAAACACTAGTTGGATAGATAGCTATTCTACTAAATATTGGTGGAGTGTGAATACCAGTGATGGTCATGGTGGCTGGGATAATGATACATATTCTTTTACAACAGCAGCAGCTAACACCCCGCCAAATACTCCAAATAACCCAAATCCTTTTAACCATGCAACATCAATAGATATAAATGCTGACCTACGCTGGACAGGCGGAGATCTAGACACTGGCGACATGGTCACATATGATATCTATCTTGGAACAAGCAGTAATCCGCCATTAAAGAAATCCGGTTACACAAGCACCACTTATGACCCCGGAGCAATGAATTCCTATACAAAATATTACTGGAAAATCATATCAAGAGATAATCATGGGGCATCCACATCTGGACCTATCTGGGATTTCACAACAATAAGAGCAAATAATCCACCATATACACTCGGTCATCCATATCCAGAAAATGGTGCAATAAACATAATAACGGATATTGATTTTATTTGGTCTGGTGGTGACCCAGATGTTGGTGATACGGTTACCTATGATGTTTACTTTGGAAGTATGCAACCATTGCAAAAGGTTGCAAGCAACATATCCACACAAATATATAATCCAGGAATCCTATCGGATGGTTTAACATATTTTTGGAATGTTATAGCATGGGATAACCATGGTCTATCAACTAATGGTCCTTTATGGCATTTCACAACAACAAGCACCTCTAATAATCCACCAAATAAACCCAGTAAACCAACTGGACAAATATATGGTACGACAAAACAATTATATTTATATACAACTAATACAACTGACCCTGATGGAGACCAGGTATATTATTTATGGGAATGGGGAGATAATAGCTTTGAGTGGGTTGGACCATACGATTCTAGCTTAGTAATAAATGCATCACATGCGTGGGCTAAAGGTACATATCAAATAAGAGTTAAAGCAAAGGATTTTCATGGACTAGAAAGTGAATGGTCAGATCCGCTTCTTGTTAGTATGCCAAAGACAAAAATCTACAACCCAATCATACAACTACTTTACAAGATATTGGAGCATTTTCCTATACTTGAAAAAATACTAAACCAATACTATAACTAAAAAAACATACACTAACCATCATTAAAACAATTAATAATTGAGGGTTTTGAAAAACCCCTCATAGAAACCTCTATTTGATCCTTCACCATTCCTGGTACATAAGGAGTGATGAAGGTGAGTTTTGACAAATTTATTTTGAAGCAACAGTATCAAAAAGTGAAAGGGCTTGGGGATCGT
>JALHTX010000166.1 GCA_022866015.1 Thermoplasmatota archaeon | reverse complement strand
ATTCCAAATGAATGCTATGGTAAAATACTTGAAGAAAAAATGCAACCAATACTAACAGAAATATACAAAAAAGGTAATAAATGGTCTACAAAAGATTTAATCTGGGAATTTGGTAAACATCTCGAAAAAGAAAAAAATAAAGAAGAATCGATAATCTATTGGGCTTTCAAAAACCACATACCAATATATGTTCCAGGTATTACTGATGGTGCATTTGGTTCACAGGTTTGGATGTATTATCAGACACATCGTGATTTTACAATAGATATTCTAAAAGATGAGCAAGACCTTTCAGATGCTGTTTTTGTTGCAAAAAAAACTGGTGCACTAATAATTGGGGGTGGTATCTCAAAGCATCATGTAATATGGTGGAATCAGTTTTGCAATGGTCTTGACTTTGTAGTATATATTACAACTGCTGCTGAGTATGATGGAAGTCTTTCTGGTGCGCAAACACGAGAAGCAATTTCTTGGGGTAAAATAAAATAAAACGCTGATAATGTAACAATTGATGGTGATGCAACTGTAATGTTGCCTTTTATGATTAGCGCGCTTTTAGAAAGAATATAAATAAAAGAATTATTGCCAAAACATTGCTTTCATAGTTTTTTGAATATTTCCAGGTAATTCTCCTTTTTTCTTGCCACTAATCAGGTCAAGGGTTGCACTAGCAAGCATGTTTACAGTTTCAGAAAAAAACCATCGGCCGTAATCTGCATCAGCACGAGCAGGACTGCCGATATAACCTTCGCTAAGGCCAATATCTTTAAATTTTTTACCGATAAGCCGTGGGGAGTTAAGATCACGATATATACTTTGTAAATTTCTGTATGATTCATCTACAAGATAAGGATACTGATATTTCATAACACTTGTTTCACGAAAACAAGCATGTACTTCTTTACTTGTATCAAAACCAAGTTTAGGTTCACGTTCTTGAACCATATTATTATAAAAATATGGACCCCATGGCTCCACTGTTTTCATATTATATTTAGATTCAAGTTTATTTATCGCAGAATAGATACCACGAAGATGACCAAGTGCCATATGATAAGTACAAACAACAAAATATTTGAAACCATGTTCACCTAGACTACTACCAATACTAAATATTATATCTCTAATAATTTTACTACTAATAGATATACTACCTGGAAAATCTGTGTTAAACTTACAAAAACCAAGTGGAACCGCAGGCATTAATATACAGGTAAACTCTGGTTTTTTACTATTTAGAGTTTTAATTGCTTCTTTTACTGCATCAGAGATTATCAAAAGATCAGTACCAACTGGTAGATGAGGTCCATGTTCCTCCATTGGGCTAATCGGTAAAAAAAACACTGTTTTATCTTTATCTAATTCACTGATTTTTTTCCATGATAACTCTTCATATTTCAAGAAATTTTCATTTTTTTTATAAATTGTTTTTTTATTTTTCATGTTGTAACCTCACAGCCATTCTCTGTTATTATAACAGTATGTTCTTTTTGGGTAACTATACCTTTTTTTTGTTCAACTAATTGAGGATAATGTTTGATCATACCTAAAAAAGAAAGTCTATTTAAAATTATATCACTATTGTTTTCAAAAACATTATTAATCCAGCGTTGTGCAAAAGGAAGAGATCCAAATTTTTTATAGGTCCGATTATACCAAATATTTGCACGTTTATCTCTAGTAAATTTGGACCTTATAGTTTTTTCACAAAGATAGATATTACTACCTTGTCCAGAAATTACGTGTCCTCTACCATCTGTAGCGAAGGGCTCAATTGCAATTACATCTCCAATCTTTGGTCTTTTATTATTTAGAACATCTGGAACACTAGGTATACTCATATCAGAATGTAGGATATACCGTTGAAGGCTGTGTCCTGTCAAGTTATCTATTGGTGTAAAACCAAATCTTTTAATTGTTTCTTGAACAGTTTTTCCAAGTTCTGAAAGATTAATGTCTGGTTTAACCATATCAATTGCTATTTTTAGGCTTTCATCTGCTGCTTTTATCATATCAGTATAATTATTTGTTTCAACTTCAATTGTTAATGCTGTATCTGCAATATAACCATCAATATGTGCTCCAACATCGAGTTTTACTATATCACCTTTGTTAAAAACTTGTTTATCGTCGTTACGTGGGGTGTAGTGTGCCGCAATCTCATTAAGTGAAATATTAACTGGAAATGCAATATCTGCTCCTTTTTGGTGAATCCTTGCTTCAACTTTTTCTGCAACTTCTAAAAGTTTTACACTGGGTTTAACTAGACTTGCACCATAATCACGAGCCTCTGCTGCAATTCTTCCTGCAATTCTATATTTTTCAAGTGTATTTTTATCGATCACAATACCGCCTTAAGTATTTTTTGAGCAGGAATTGAGCCCTCTCTTAAAATCATTACTTTTTCACCTGATAAATCAACTATAGTTGAGGGTTTATCTTTTAGTTCTCCTGCATCAATATAAACATTTATCTTATTTTTAAATTGCTTCTGTATCTCATTTATTTTATTTGGTGTCGGCATCCCATGAATATTTGCACTGGTGCATGTTAAGGGACCAAAAACCGATAAAATCTGTAATGCAATAGTATTATTAGGTATACGAACTGCTACACAATTGCCGCCTGCTGTTAATATATCTGAAACAACAGTTTTCTTTTTTAAAACAAGTGTAAGTTTACCTGGTAAAAATCTCTCTGCAACACGGATTATCCTATCATCAACAAATGCTACAACTTTAAGGTCATTAATATTTGAAACTGCGATACTTAATGGTTGATTAAAAGATCTTTTTTTAATTAAAAATAATTTTTTAACCGCAGAATTATTATAGATATCTACGCCTAAGCCATACAAAGTATCTGTTGGATAAACAATTATTTCGCCATTTTTTAAAGCAGAAATGACGTTAGCAAGATTAAAACCTGACATAAACAATCAAACATTTATTTTTTATTCTTGTTTTATGAAATCACCAAGTGTTCGACTACCAGGATTCCCACCATATCCTTTTGTTGCATAGCTTGGAGTACTTGGTATTTCTTCAAACAAATTTATATCTAGTTCTTTTTCAAGTTTTTGTGCAATTTTATCACTTGGTTTAAGATCACCATTTTCAATTTTTGAAATTGTAACAGTACGCTCACCGATACGGAAGCCTAACTCTTCGCGACTTAGTCCTTTTTTCTCGCGGCCATCCTTTATAAGAATATTATAATTAGATACAAGTTCTTTTGTCATATCTTTATAAACATCTTTTTCCTTTGGTCGTTGAATACGCTCTAAAATAGGTTTTTTAGCAATAGTGGTAGGTTTAGAAGTCACGGGAACGCATTTACCGTATTTCATACAGCCTGGGCAAAGCATCATACGAACGTTATCAATAATTGCAGGTCTACATTCACATTCTCTACCACAAAGTTCGCATTCCATATATTTTATCCCCAAAAAATTATTTTTATATTAAACCAGCTTTTTGTAAAGCCATAAGGTCTTCTGTGCTAAGTTTTTCACCACGTTTAAACTTTTCAAAGATTTCATCTGCTTCTTTATGTGCAGCTGTTATTTCCTCAGCTTTTTTAGTTTTACGTTTCTTCTCATGGGTTGTTGTAATTTTGCGTTCTAAATCATGGATTTTATCGACACAGTCGATGAATTCTTTATGGACTTTATCTGCCTCGATTTTTGTAATTACAATAGTTTCTTGAATAACATTTACTTTTTTTACTTGGTTATCAAGTTGTTTGATAAGGTTCATCATGTTTTCATGTTCTTCTTGTGCGCGACTTGCAAGTTTTTCAACTGTATCATGTTGTTTTTCTGCTTTTTGTTTAATAATTTTTTCTTCTTCTAGTGCTTTTTTTAGCTTTGGATCTTTATTTAGTTTATCCTCGATTTCTTTAATTTTCGCATGCAAAATAGATATATTTTTAATTAGTTTTTTCTCTTTTTGAGGAGACATTGTAGTTGTCATCTGTTCAGTTTCAAGAGTTCGAATTTGTTTACGTAGAACATTTAAATTTGCACCAAATGCAGAAGATCTTTCTTTTTCTAATTCTTCTATTTTTTTCTTGATTTCGCTATAGCTTTTGTTTAGCCTGTTTCTTTGATCCTTTGTGTTTTTTACTCTTTCGTTTAATTCATCACGATTTTTTTTGTGTTCAGAAATTTTATTTCTAAGATTTCTAATAGTAGAATTTAAAATATCTCTTTCATCTGCAAGTTTCTTAGATTTATCATGTAAATTATTTCTCTTATCTTTTAACTCATTTGCATTATTTTGAAGTTCATCTTTTTCCTTTATTAAATCGTCTACTGAATCACTCATTATTGACCCCATTAACAGTCTTTTAAGATATTATTCTGTAAATAAGAAGTATTATTTAACTATTAGTCCTATATTTAAACATTATTAT
>JALHTX010000003.1 GCA_022866015.1 Thermoplasmatota archaeon | reverse complement strand
TATCAAACTCATTAGGAATCCTGCCTTTTAATCTACATGCAGCAGTACAATCACCGCAACCTGTACATCTAGATAAGTCAAGGTAACGTGGTTTCTTCTTTACTTTAACCGTATAATTTCCAATGCTACCTTCAATACCTGCAACCTCAGAATAAGTATGTAGTGTAATATTTGGATGATTAGCAACTTCCATCATCTTAGGTGTTAAAATACAAGATGAGCAGTCAAGTGTTGGAAAGGTTTTATCAAGTTGAGACATCCGACCGCCGATGCTTGGCTCCTTTTCAATAAGATAGACCTTAAAACCTTCATTTGCAAGATCAAGTGATGCTTGAATACCTGCAATGCCTGCACCAATTACCATTGCATCAGGGTTTACTTTTATTGTTGATGATTGTAATGGTTCCAAAAGTTTAGCTTTTGCAACACCGCTTCGTATTAATGATTTTGCTTTCTCAGTTGCTTTTTCTCTATCATTATGCGCCCAGGAGCAATGCTCACGTATATTTACAATTTCAAGTCTGTATGGGTTTATCCCGCCATCGGTTACAACCTGGCGAAATGTATGCTCGTGCATACGAGGGGAACAAGAAGCTATAACAATACCATCAAGTTTATGTTCTTTAATAGCATCCTTTATTAGAGTAGCACCAACATCGGAACACATATATTTGTAATTCTTTGATACTACAACTCCATTAAGATAACTAGCATATTTTGTCAATGCTTCAACATCAACATTTTGTGCGATATTGATTCCGCAATGGCAAACAAATACACCAATCCTTCTCATTTTTTTAAATCACCATGTTCAACCAATTTTTAGTTTATCCACTGGGCTGAGATTAAATTCTAAACCAAGTTTTTCTTTATTAATTCCGAATGCTAATCCAATTAATTGTGTTAAATAAAACACTGGAACCTCAAGTTTTGTGGCAACAGTTTCACCAGCTTTAGTTTGTTTGGAATCATACTGCCTATGGCACCATGGGCAAACATCTACAAATGCATCAAAGCCTTGTTGTTGAACTGCTTGAAGTTTCTGGCCTGTTTTTGTTAGAGCAGTTTCAGGAAGGTTAGATGTTAAAAGTCCACCGCAGCAGTCTAGTTTCTCAGGGTAATAAGCAGGTTTTGCACCAAGAACTTTTAGTATCTCTTCGATTTTTTGTGGGTTTTCAGAATTATCTGATCTTCCTATTTCACTAGGTCGTATAAGATGACAACCATAATGCACTGCTACTTTTACATTATTTAGAGGTTTTTTAACTAAATCTGATATTTTTTGAAGACCTACAATATCATATAAAACATCGATAATGCTAACTATTTGGGATTTACCTTCGTATTTTAGATTTTCATCAGCAAGAAAACTATTAACACGTTCTTTTGTTTTTTCATCTGAATCTAGAATTCGTTTACATTCACTCATTGCCAAATGACACATTGGACAAGGGGCAAATATATCAAGATTTTCAGCTTCAGCAATTGCAATATTTCTTGCTGAAAGAGAAATTGTAAGCATTTGGTTAACACTTTTCATTGGTTCTCCACAGCATGAAAAATTTTTTAGATCTATAAGTTTTATATCTAATAAAGGAAAAATTTCGCGTATCGAAATTTCATATGCATATTGTTCTGTTGGTATTACACAACCAGGATATAACGCATATTTTTTCATAAAAATCTCCGTTAAACCTTTTCAACTGCAAGTTTTGCTAAAACCATTTGAAATTTTGTTGTATTAACTGGTTTAGAAATTTCTGGTAATCCAAGTTCTGATCTATTTTTGGTTTTATTATCGTTAGTTGTAACACTTTTAACATCTTGAATAATACCGATTGATAATATAGATTGGAGCATAGCTGTGTAGTTACCAGGTATTTGTTTTCCACATGCAACAGCCATATTTTTAAGTGCAAATAAAACTTCTACAGGTGCTACTTTTTGTGGGCAGCGTTCTCTACACTTAAAACAGCTCATACATGTCCAGATAACCTCTGAATTAATCATTTCATCGATTAGTCCTCTTTTTAATAGAGCAATTATTTTATGGGGCTCAAGTTCTAAAAGTTTATGCGCCTCACAACCAGAGGTGCATTTTGCACATTGGTAACAATAATCTGAAACCTCATTTCGTAATTTGGAAAGTCTCTGGTTAATTTCATTTTTTATTGTTATTTGTGATTCGCTCATTGATGTTAAATCTACTATACTCATTTAATAAACCCCAACAATTAACGCATGTTAATTATTTAAATTTATGCAATTTTCTTATCTTAAATTGATATTTAAAATCTACTAAATTTAAAATTACTTTTCACTGACTTTCTGAATGTCAATATTACCGTTTTTAAAAACAATCCAGCGTAATTTATCACCATCTTTTAGTTTTAAAATTTCAACAAGTTCAGAAGGAACCGTGATTCTTCTTCTGGAACCACGAATTGTGATTGCTGTCTCTTTAATACATTTTATTTCTTCTAGATCGACTTTCATATCTATACCGTCCTTAATGGTATTATGATTGGTATTGAAATATTTTGTTATAATACCAATATAATTTGGTAAAATTCTTCTTTTTTTTAACTTATTTCTCCTTCCAAATATGCCTTCATCTCAGGCGTTTTTGGGTTATTAAAAACCTCATTAGCAGATCCTTGTTCAACAACCTTACCAAAGTATAAAAATATTATATAATCAGCTACTCTTTTTGCTTGACGTAAGGTATGAGTAACAAGAACCACTGTGTATTCTTTTTTTAATTTTAAAAGTAATTTTTCTATCTGTTGCGCAGAAATTGGATCTAGTGCAGATGTTGGTTCGTCGCAAAGTAGTACTTCAGGTTTAATTGCTATTGCACGAGCCAAACATAAACGTTGTTGTTGACCTGCAGAAAGTCTAGTCGCTGGGTCATGTAATCTATTTTTTACTTCATCCCATAAACCTGCTTCTTTCAGACAATCTTGAACCACTTGGTCTATCTCTTCTTTATTTTTTTTGCTGTGAATTTTTAATCCGTATGCAACATTATCATAAATCGACATTGGCAAAGGATATGGTTTTTGTGAAAGAAGGCCCATTTTTTTTCTAATATCAGGTACCTCATTACCCCTATGATCAAGAATGTTTTCAGAATCGACAATAATTTCCCCAGAAATTTTTACGTTATCTATTATATCCAATAGTCTATTAAATGATTTAAGTAAAGTTGTTTTACCACAGCCAGATGGGCCAATTATTGCAGTTAATTGTTTTGTAGGTATTTTGATATTAATATTTTTTAATACATGATTATTATGATATATAACGTTTAGATCTTTGGTTTCTATTTGAATATCTGAAATTTCACCCATGTTTCTTTCCTCATTTTATTATATATTTTGTTGATTTTTTTATTAATCTTCTGGATAATATACTTATTAGTAAAACAATAATTAATAAAACAAAAGCTACAGCATACGCCTTGTTTTGAACAGCTTCATCTGGCATACTAACAAGGTTAAGAATCATTGTTGGTAATGCAGCCGTTTGATCGAAAATTGATGAAGGAAAATAATTAGAATCACCAACAGTAAGTAAAATGGAGGCAGCATCACCAATTCCTCTACCAAATCCTAATAAAAAACCTGCAATAATACCTGGCATTGCTTGTTT
>JALHTX010000165.1 GCA_022866015.1 Thermoplasmatota archaeon | reverse complement strand
TCCATAATCTTCAATAGCATCCTTAATGTAATATTTTATCTGTTCTTGCTTATCCCTACCTATACCATTTATCTCTTCTACAGTTATTAATTTTGTGAGAACATTATGATTATTTTTATGATCAACAAGTGGCTGAATATTTTCTAAAAATTCTTCAGGTGTTATTATAAGAAGATCATATTCTTCGCTAGTCAATTTTGAGCTTGATTTCAATGATTCATAACTTACTTCCATTGAAATATTCTTAATATAGTTAATTAAATTTATTTTAGGAGCATATCTAACTGGATAGATATGAACCGCTAAAAAGGTAACACGTTTTCCATTTGCCAATCCTCCACCAGTATAATAGTTAAACCATTCAGATGGATATAAATCAGAACTTTCATATAACCTTTTATTAAATTTATTTTTTAATAAATCTGTAAGATATCCAATAGTTATAGGTGTTGGTGCAGTTAAAATTTTTTTAGTTAAATACATAGTATCAAATGACAAAGAAATGCATTTAACATCAACAATTTTTGTTCCTAAAGGAAATTCTATTACATAATTAAATATTGGAAGAATTGGTTCACCTGAATTCATGATAAAGGAATTAAAACCATCAGTATCTATTCTTGCATATTTCCTTTCATATATTATTTGAGGTTTTGAGAAATTAAAAGTTTTAATTTGGTGGTTTATATTATTATTAAAGTTATCTAATTTAATGTTTTTAGTCATTCCACTTTTAATTCCAACAACTGTTGTAACACTAACTCCAATAAACAAACCAACGATAATAATAACTATTTCTTTCCTCATAATATTTTTCTCCCATTGGTAAAATATATATATTAACTAAACTTAAATTTTATTCTGAAAAATATATGCAACAAAATTAAAAAAATATAGTATAAAAACAACAAATTGTTAAATTGATTTCATTTACGTAAAATACAACTGAAAACTGCAAATTAATTAATGTATATTTAGCAACAATTGAACCATTCATCTATCTTTATTATGCACCAAAATGAAAGAAAACAGTATCTTTTACCAAATCGTGATACTGTGGATATTCATTACCAATGAAATAAGGATTTAGATATGCATCAAATCTGTAATCTCCATCAGGTAACCATGGAAAAGACGGAATATAGTTTTTATATCCACGGGATAAGCCAGGTAGAATCCAATTTGAAATCCCGAAAAATACTGATGTTTGTATAAGTTTTTCTTCACCTGGTTCAAATTTTATTATTGTGTGAATAAAGTTAAATATATTTTTATGGTAAGGATAATACACTAAAACTCCTAAATCCTCTTCATTTGGAACAAGATATAAAACTGAAAATAAACACGGGATTCCCCAATATACAATTATTTGTTCATCCAAAGTGTTTGTTGCATAAGCACTCAATAAAACTTTTCTATCACCAATCTCTTTTACTTCTGCTCTTATTGTTAACGGGTCGTTAATACTTGTTAAAACTTTTTCATCATCTAATTGAGAATTTCTATTGGAACTAAAAGCGGTTACTGAATAAGATATGCCACATGTAATTAACAGCATTACTACAAATATTCCAAATATTTTTTTCATATTTTTCCTACCTCTACTATAACTATAAAGTAATAATATATTATTTAAATATTTGCTAAAAAATATTTTATGTAACAAAATTAAAAATAAAAAGATTAAAAACAACAATTTGTTAAACAGATTTTCATTTCAACAAAAGCATAAACCTTTTTCTTTTTCAGTCATAAAACGTTCTGATATTTGACCAAGTCTGTTAGAAATCTTTTCTAAACCTGGAAAATTATTATACGATAAAAGGTTTGCAATCCCCTTACTTAATAAAAATATAGCAAGTTTATGTTCTCTTTTAGACTTATAGATAAGATATGGTGTAACATTTAATTTGTCATAAGACTGAAATTCCAACCCATTGTTATTATCAAGCATGTCCTCTAGATGGTTTTTTAATTGCAATAAAAACATGTGAAATTGAATAAGCTCATCTTTTTGCATATTTTACATCCCTCAAAAAACGTATTCATTTAAAAAAACAAATAGTTTTCTATTTTAATATATAAAATTTATTTTATATTTTCTATAAGTTTATATAATAAAATACTATAATGGCAAAATATGGCAAAAAGTAGTTTAAAACAAATAGAAAAAGATGAAAAAAGGATTCTTGAAGAACTAGCAAAAAATGCAAATAAATCAATAAATGACATTGCACAATCCGGTGGGTTCTCAAGACAAAAAATATGGCGAGTAATAAATAACCTAGAAAAAAACAATACTATCTGGGGATACATAGCAGTAGTAGATGAAGAAAAACTAAACAAAAAAAGCTACATACTACTTGTGAAAAGAACAAACAAACCAGTAGAAAAAAAATTAATCAATCAAATAGTAAACAGAGAATTAGTAAATGAAGCAAGATTAACAGGAATAGAATTTACAAACAGTTTCTTTACACATGGAATTTATGACTGGATTATAATTTTTAATGCAACTGATATAAAAGCGGCAAAAGGATTTGTAGAAAATTTTAACAAATTATATGAAGGATATGTATCAGAAATACATCTAATAGAAAAAATGTTTTCAGCAGTAAGCTGTGGGATAACAAATCCTGAAATTGAAAAATTAAACGAATTTTTCAAAATCTAATTTAAAAAACAACTAATTGTTTATAAAGTTCTCCTTAAAAATTGTTTAAAAAAGATAAGTTAAAAAAAAGAAAAAAGAGCATAGAAAAATATTTACATGGATTAATTTATTTTTGTATAAAGAATTTTATCCTAAGAAGTTAAAAATGATTGATGTAGCTGGTATTAAAAATAGGGTTATTGACGACCCAGATTTTGTTGCTTATTTAAATAAAAATGAAATAGAAATTTTTTTGAAAAATGTAAAGCCTTTTTTAGAGGAAGAAAAAGCGTTTATTGAGTTAGATGGAAAAGTTGTTTTTATTGGTGATACTCATGGTGATTTTAATACAACTAAAGCTATTGTTAAAAAATTTTTTGAATATGATCATTTGGTTTTTCTTGGCGATTACATTGATCGGGAACCAGTGAAATGGGGAT
>JALHTX010000164.1 GCA_022866015.1 Thermoplasmatota archaeon | reverse complement strand
TTTTTACAATCAAATGAAAATGATGAAAATAAAAGAAAAATCATTGAGTTCATAGACCATCTAATAGCAAACGATTTATCACCAGCACGTCAATTAAAATATTTTTACACACTCAAAACTATATACAAAAACTTTAACAAAAATTTTACCCAAGCAAATAAAAAAGATATCGAAGAATTTATAGGTTGGATAAACAACTCAACATACGAATACTGGACAAAACGAGATTTCAAAATAATACTAAAGAAATTCTACAAATGGTTAAGAGAGGAAGAAGGACATAACTTTAGCAAATATGAATACCCCGATGAAGTGAAATGGATTAACACAGGAAAAAAACAAAACAAGACGAAACTCCCACAAGAACTATTTGATATAGAAGATATAAAAAAATTAGCTGAAAATACAAATAACCTTCGAGATAGAGCAATCATACTACTCATGTATGAAAGCGGAGGACGCATAGGGGAAATATTAAACATAAAAATCAAAGATCTTGAAAACGACAAATACGGGTCACTAATTAACTTATCAGGGAAAACAGGACCAAGAAAAATCCGTATAATTGCCTCATCACCTGCTATAAATAACTGGCTTCTTGAACATCCAGATAGACAAAATAAAAATGCTTTTCTTTTCTGTGGTATATGGGGAAAAAAACGAGGAGAAGAAATAAGCTACAACACCATAAGTAAACTTTTGAAAGAAACCGCTGAAAAAGCAAATATTAAAAAACCAGTAAACCCACATCATTTCAGACACAGCAGAGCAACAGAACTTGCAAAAAGTTTTACAGAAAGCCAACTATGCGAATATCTGGGATGGGTCCAAGGAAGCAAAGAAGCAGCAACCTATGTTCATCTATCTGGACGTGATATGGATAATGCAGTTTTAAAAATGCATGGAATAATTGACAAAGATGAGGAAGAAAAAAGTAGATTTATAACGATAAACTGTCCACGCTGTAAAACAAAGAATTCACCAGGTAGTAAATTCTGCAGCAACTGCAGTCTAGGTTTAGATTTATTATCTGTTAAAGAATTTGAAAAAACAAAGGATGATTTTAATATAAATTTTTTAAATTTTCTTCAAGATAGAGATTTAGCTCTTCAAACTCTTAATGCGCTGACAAAATTAATACAAAAACAATAATCAAAAAAAAATTCTCAACTATATTTTTTACCGGAAATAAGTATAATTTAAGTTAATATTATACTATTTATTATTAAGTTAATAAAGAAGTAATTTTATATAATTTTGAAAGCGTAGTTTGAATCTATTTGAATATTCGATCTATTTGCTGGTGGTGGTGGAATCTACCTAACCAGAATATAAAAATTAGGAATAGCCAATATTTCCCAAAAAATAATTAGAAGAATAAGTATGAAGAAAAAAACTGAAGATATTGAGTTAAAAAAATACCCTTATCTAAAAAAATATTTAGATGAATCTGGTGATAAATATGATCTTAATTCAGATGAAGATCTATTTAATTTATTCAATATTATTTTAAAGACTATTAATAAAAAAAGAATGGTGAGAAAAGATGAACATAATAAACAAAATGAACAGGTTAAAACATGAATAAGGTTGTTGGTGCACGGATTAATGACATATTATACGATAAAATGAAAGAAGATGGTAGACTAAAGCTTCATCCCGAAATGAAGCCTTGAGTGAACATCTT
>JALHTX010000163.1 GCA_022866015.1 Thermoplasmatota archaeon | reverse complement strand
ATAGTTAAACCTTGTAGGTATATCCTTAAAACAACAACTAAAAGGATATTTTGTAACATTTAGTTTATAATTATTTACAGTACTAGCTTCATTAAATGTTAAAGTAAATATCACATAATCCAGTGTTTCTGATGCGTTAGTTTCAACATTTAATTCGTAATCAATAACTACTCCCCATTTTATGTGAGCCAGGGAAGCTATTCCAAAACAATTATCAAAAACACATATACTTCCAATCATAGGCTTTGTGATTTCTATATAATCTTTAATTCCATCATTTAAAACCTTTTTTTCTTTTGATATATCTATTTGGCTGTTTAAAGCACTAGCTATGTTACTTGCTAACAATAGACATATTAAAACCCCAATTATCTCTCTCTTTTTATCCATTAAAAAACAACCCCCGTTAAATATTAACATACCCATAATATAAATACTTTATGTCTATAAGTATGATTGTCAACAGTAAAAAAATAGTTTTATCCTTAAGAAAGATGCTTAGAAAGCATGTTTTACTCATATAACGTAGGGGTTAACGTGTATAAAACATGGTTCTAAGCAATTATCCCATCTTTATCAACAGGAGAAAAAAAGTATGAAAAAAATAAACTAATTTATTCTTTATCATTTTTTTACTTTAAAATAAAAAAGTAAAATAATCAAAATCACTACCATAGCGATGCTAAATATCGCTAATATAACACAATTATCATTTTTTAATCCGTTTACCTTTGTATTGTCATCGATGATATTTTCTATATAATCCTGAAATGGAATTATCAAAGGATATAAATCACTTGATGTACTAGAAATATTATATGCTGAATCACCAATAAGATCACCATTTTTATCAAAACCTGAATAATCATCCCAATAATTACCTAAATCTTCTTTATACCATATATTTCTAAATAAATCATATGCATTTTCAGTATTGAAAAGGAAATTATTCATAAAAATGATGTTATCCTTTGAATCACAACAGAAATGACATCCATCTACATTGCTATAGGATATATTATTTTCTTTGATTGTGTTTCTTTGTGAATGTTGAATAAAAACCCCATAATCATTCTCCTTAATACTATTATTTTCTATACCATTATCATCTGAATATTGTAACCTTATACCAAAAATATTGTTTGTGATATTATTTTTTATAATAGAATTATTATTAGAAAAACCAAGAAAAACTCCGATATTGCTTTTAGACACATTATTATTTTTAACAATAGATCTACTACAGTTAGCTAAAATTATTTGCCCACAATCCAGTTTTGATATGCTTAAATTTGTTTTGTTTTTATAATAAAATATTGGTAGATTATCCACTGTGTTATTTAGAATTGTATGACTACCCCAATCTGATTTTTCACCAACAATAAATATACCATCATCATAAAAAGTGTTATTTAAGATTTTAATATTTGAAGAATAATAAAGATAAATACTATTAGCAGAATTGTTTACAAAAACATTGTTTTCTATAACTATATTATTACTTTTTTCTACTTTTATACCAAAATAAACTCCACCACTACAGTTCCTTATTATAAAACCATTAATCCTAGAACCATCAGCAGTTAATGAAACAATATCATTTGTTTTATTAAAATCTAAAACAGCACCTTTTTCTGCTACAAGATTAATTTTTTTGTAAATAACTATTGACTCGGAATAAATTCCGTTATATACAAAAATAGTATCTCCGGCTGAAGCATTATTTATCGCCTCTTGAATACTTGTATAATTACCGTCTTTATTTCCACCTACATAATGGATGTTTTCAGAAGCATTTTCTGCGCCAATATCTACAGGAAATATAATAGAAAACAAAATCATAATAAATATTATTAACACAAAGGTTTTCATATCTTCCCACTAGTTTTTGTCAACATATTGTATTTAATTAAGTTTAAGTAAAAAATATATTTATTTATCTACTTTTTTATATCATTGATATTTTTCTACGTATTTTAAAAGTTTTTGTAATTAAAAAAACTTCCAGACTTTTATCTCTAAATCAGTTTCTTTTCCAGTATTGTCTATTGCTACTATTCTTATAGTATGTTTGAAAAACATTT
>JALHTX010000162.1 GCA_022866015.1 Thermoplasmatota archaeon | reverse complement strand
TAATTTATCGTTTTCCCATACTAGAAAAAATACTAAACCAATTACTATAACTAAAAAAACCATACTCTAATTCTTTTTTCTTTTTTAAACTCATCTTTTATTAAACAATTGTTAAGCCGAGTTTTATAAAGAAACAATTGTTTCAAAATTGAGTTGAGAGAGGAAAAAATATGAAAATGAAATATGTGACACGAATTGAACAGAAAATTAGATACATAGAGTATCATCTAAACCAAATTAAAACAATTACAGCAAAAATTAACGAAATTAAAGAAGAGATTCCGTTGTTTGCCAATATTCATGCTTTCTTTTAGGAATGTAGAAGTATACTTGAGCTAGTGGCACAGGAGATATATGATAAAAATGGAGATAAATCTGAACAACCTAAATTTTTTGGTGCATATGAAAAACATTTGAAAGGAAAAGTACAATACACCGACGAAAAAATAGCTGAAAAAAAAGAAGACGAAGAAAATAGCTTGTTATTTTATCTCAATGAATATAGAAATGCAATTTCTCACAGAGAAACACCCGGCAAATTAATATCAGTTTTCCTTCCAGAAGGTATAACAAAGTATAAACCACATAAATTTAACAAAACAACCAAGCAATTTGATTCGCCTTGGAATGATATGACGTGGAACAAGCTTTTAGATGACATATTTAAAATGACCATCAAAATAAAAGATGAATGTTATGCTTCTTTATCTTAATTTATAAGAGGAAATATAATTATTAATATGAGTCATGAAATTGTAGTTTTGAGGGAGAAAAAAATGACAAATGATGAAAAACAAACTGAAAAAATGAAAGATGAAAAAAAGAACATAATTCAAAATTATGAAAACACAAAAGATAATTTATTAGAAAGTAAGGAAAATATTACAAAGTCGGATGCGAAATTAAAGTCAACTCTTATAAAAATTGACAGTCAAATTGAAAATATTGATAAAACTATTGAATTAATTAAAGTTGTTCCTGGGGAAGTATTAGAAACAAAAGATCATATCAGTTATCAATTGTGGGCTTCTATAGACGATATGTCTACCACTGGTTTAAGTTATTCTGAGAATTTATTGGAACAAACAAATACATTAAAAGAACATGCTGATAATATTGATGGTGTTTCGACCTCTAGTGATTTTGTATTTAAATCATCAGTTAGTAATTCTTATAGCGGAAATAGAATAATTGCCAACTCATACCCAAAAGTTAAAAAGTATTTAGATAGCATTAAAATTGAAACTAGTCACGATAAAAGGAGAGAGGTTGAGAATTTACTCAAGGGTGTTAACAAGGATTTATCAGATGAATTTAATGCAGCATGGGAAAGTTATCTTAACATTACTGAAAAATCCCATGTTAAACAAACAGCACATTCCATGAGAGAGGTAATTAGTATTTTATTATGGAATTTAGCGCATGATGAAGATGTTATAAAATCTGATTGGTTTGCGCCAGAAAAGGATGATGGCAAACCAACTCAAAGGCAAAGAGCGAAATATGCAATACTGGGTAAAAGAGATGAAAAAAAACTAACTTATGAAGATTTAAATCCGATATACAAAGCAATTAGTAATATTCGAGAAAGGTATGAAGAATTAAATCCTCTTGCTCATGAAAGATCAAATGTTGATTTAGAGACATTGAAAAACTTGCTTGAACCAATTATAAAAAATGAGCAGGATGTAATAATTGCATTATTCGAGTTACGAAAAAAATATTTTTCAAAATAATTATCGTTGAAATTGGAGAATATAAAAAAAATTCATAACATAAAATTGCAAGAAAGCGATATATAAAGATATCCCAAATTGGTGATTTCTCGTTTTAGTGCTGAAAAAACATTTAGGGCTTTTTATCTTTAAAAATTAAAAAATGATACTTGTAGTAGATGGGCCCGAGGCGGGATGGTATTACAAAGGTTCAACAATTATTTACCCTCCTGTTAAATCCCATATATTATTTTTGATGAATTTTTCTAAACCTTTTTTCTTTTTTTTAACTTATCTTTTTTTTAATCAATTGTTAAGGAGAAGGTTTATCTTATAGCATTTATTTTAGATTTTGCAGTTGCATCTTTATCTGTTCGATGATCAATTTTCAATTCAGTAATGACTCGGCGGATTCCTGGTTCTTTAATTAGTGCATCATGAGCATGTTTTACTGCGGTGAAAATTTGTTCTGTTGTTTCTGCTTCAATAACAGTTGCCATTGCATTGGTGTAACAGGCTACTGGTTCATTTTCTAAAATTTTTACCACTTTTTTTACATAGTGACCCACGCTTGTTCCCACGCCAAGTGGTGAGATGCTTAGTTGCGCTAATATCATGTTTTCTTTC
>JALHTX010000161.1 GCA_022866015.1 Thermoplasmatota archaeon | reverse complement strand
CTGCTGGAGAACAATACGAGCTACAGTCACAAACTCCACCTATTTTCCAACCATCGAGAATATGCAGATGAAGATCGATCAATTCTTAGGAGGAAAAAAATTCAACTTCGATGTGTCCAACTACTTATGTCTTTGACTAATATTAAATCTACTTTATTACAATCTTCATATAATCTAGTTGTATATTATAGAAACCTTTATTTTTAATAATTTTATTTCCACCCCCATGAAACTAGAACTTAATGATCAACAAAAAATGATTCAAAAAATGGTGCGAGAGTTTGCTGAGAAAGAAGTCGCACCTATAGCTGCTGAACTAGATAAAAAAGAAGAATACCCACATAAAACCCTTGAAAAAATGGCAAAACTCGGTCTTCTTGGAATAATAATTCCTACAGAATATGGGGGAGCAGGACTTGATACGATTTCTTATTCAATTATTGTAGAAGAAATATCGCGTAAATGTGCATCCACCGGAGTTATAACATCTGTTCACAATAGTCTTGCAGCATGGCCTATTATAAAATATGGTTCAGACGAACAAAAGAAAAAATATTTACCAATTCTTGCAAAAGGAGAGAAAATAGGTGCCTTTGCAGGAACTGAGCCAAATGCTGGTTCAGATCTAGGTGCTATGAAGACAACAGCTGTTCTAAAAGGAAATAAATACATAATAAATGGTGATAAAACATTTATCACTAGTGTTCCAGAGGCAGGTATTATAATTGTTTTTGCAGTAACTGATAAAAACGTGGGTACAAAAGGTTTGAGTGCATTTATAGTTGAGAGTAAATTCAAAGGATTTAAAGTAGGTAGTATCTTTGACAAACTAGGAATTAATGCTTCAAAAACAAGTGAACTAATTTTTGATAACATGGAAGTTCCAAAAGAAAATCTACTTGGAAAAGAGGGAGAAGGCTTTAAAATTGCACTTAGTTGCCTTGACGGTGGAAGAATAGGTATTGCATGTCAAGCTGTAGGAATAGCACAAGCTGCTCTTGATGAAAGTATTAACTATTCTCAGCAGCGTCAACAATTTGGAAAGCCTATATCAAAATTCCAAGCAATTCAGTGGATGATAGCAGATATGGCAACTCGTATTGAAGCGGCTCGTTGGCTTGTTTACAATGCAGCATACAAAAAAGATACCGGTCAAAGAATCAGCAAAGAAGCTGCAATGGCAAAACTATTTGCAAGTGAAACTGCGATGGAATGTGTAATCAAAGGATTGCAGATCCATGGTGGTTACGGTTACACTAAAGAATATACAATTGAGCGTTTATTCCGTGATGCAAAAATCACTGAAATCTATGAAGGTACATCTGAAGTTCAAAGAATGGTTATAGCAGGAAGCTTGTTACCCTAAACCATTTTTAATCTTAATTTATCCGAGGGAATAAATATGGGGGAGTTTAATTACGAAAAAGAATTTAATAGTTGGAAATGGGACATACCAAAAAACTACAACATAGGATACGATGTTTGTGATAAACACGCCCAGGGAAAGAAAAAAGATAAGATGGCTCTTTACTGGGAGAACTTTGATGGTAAAACTAAAAAATTTACTTTTGGAGAAATAAGTAGTTTATCAAACCAGTTTGGTAACGTCCTAAAAAAACTTGGATTCAAAAAAGGTGATCGTTTTTTAATAAGGTTACCAAATATACCTGAGTTTCAAATTTCTTTTCTTGGTGGTGTAAAAATTGGTTCAGTACCGATACCATCTAGTGTAATGTTCAGATCACATGAAGTAGAATACAGGATAAATGATAGTAGTGCAAAGGCTGTTATAACAACCCCAAAATATGCAAAAGAAGTACATGAAATAAAGAAAAACTGTCCGACTTTAAAAAACATCATCATCGTAGGTGATACCGAAAAAGATGAAGTATCTTATAATAACTTAATGAAAAACACTTCGGCTTCTTTGAAACTTGAGCAAACAAAAAATGATGATATGGCTTTCTTTTGTTACACATCTGGTACCACAGGTAATCCAAAAGGAGCAGTTCATATGCATAGATGGGTCCCTGGTAACGATCCAAGTGTTCTCTTCTGGCAGAATGCAAAAGAAAATGATATAATAGCTCATACTGGTGATCTAAACTGGATTTACCCACTTGGAAACGGGTTTCTATATGTTTGGCGTTGGGGTATAACAACACTTGTTCATGAAGGACGTTTCGACCCAGAACACTGGTTTAAACTTATAGAAAAATACAAAGTCACTAATCTAGCATCTGTACCAACAGCATATAGAATGTTCTTAACAGTAAAAGATGCTAATAAAAAATATGATCTTTCATCATTGCGACATTGCATATCAGCTGGCGAACCACTAAATCCAAAGGTTATAAGTGAATGGAAACGACTATTTAATCTAGATATACTCGATGGTATCGGCATGACTGAAGTCATGGTGTACGTCTCTAATATGAGAGATATGAAAATAAAACTAGGTTCCTGTGGTAAACCACAACCAGGTCATATATGTACTTTATTAGATGATAATGGTAATCCGGTACCAACTGGTGAATCAGGTGTTCTAGCAGTGAAACAAACAGATCCTGGTCTATTCAAAGAATACTGGAATAAACCAGATAAAACAAAAGAATGTTTTAAAAACGGTTGGTTCCTCAGCGGTGATGTTTTATACCAAGCTGAAGAAGGATACTTTTGGTTCAGTGGCAGGAATGATGATCTTATCAAAGCCAGTGGCTACCGTATATCCCCATTTGAAGTTGAATCAGCTATCATATCTCATCCTGATGTATTAGAATGCGCGGTAGTTGCTAGCCCTGATGAAACACGAGGTACCATCATAAAAGCATATGTTGTTTTACATGATGGAAAAAAAGCTTCAGATAAACTAGTAAAAGATATACAGGAGCACACAAAAATGGTTGCTGCTCCCTATAAATATCCACGAGAAATTGAGTTTGTATATGAATTACCTAAAACTCAAAGTGGTAAAATTAAAAGAAAGAATTTAAGAGAGCTTGAAAAAGAAAGAAAACTGGGAGGAAAAAATCTATGAATATAATTGTTTGTGCTAAACAAGTTGTAGATGTATCTGAGATGAAAATTGATTCAGCGACTAAAAAACCTATTCTGCAGGGTGTTCCTCAGAAGATTAGCGATATAGATAAAAACGCTATGGAAGAAGCAATAAAAATTAAAGAAAAACATGGTGGTAAAATAACTGTTTTAACAGTTGGTCCTGCAAATGCTAAAGAACGAATTAAAGAACTTTTAGCAATGGGTGCAGATGAAGGATTACTTGTTACGGCACCAGAAAATATTGATTATCATATGACTGCAACTCTTCTTGCTGAAGCAATCAAAAAAATTGGCGGATATAATATAATTCTTTGCGGAGAAGCGTCAATTGATATGTTTTCAGGTCAAATTGGTCCAAGACTTGCAGCAAATCTAAAAATCCCACAGATAACTTATGCTCAAAGTGTCACTGCTGAAAAAGATAAAATTACAGCTGATAGAAACATGGGCGAACAAATGATTATTACAGAATCAACATATCCTGTACTTGTAACTGTTACAAAAGAAATAAATGTGCCACGTCTCCCAAGTCTTATGCAGATACTTGCTTCAGCAAACAAACCAATAAATGAAATAACCGCAGATTCACTTACAAAAAATCTTAACCCTCTTGTTCAGACGATAGATCTAAAAGGAGTTAGTATGGAACGTAAAAACGTTGTCTACAAAGATGACATTGATGAATCAGTAAAACAACTAGTAAATAATCTTGCAAAAGAAGGAGTTTTAAGGGGATAAAAAAATGGTTCTAGTTTATTCTGATAATAAAAATATTACAATAGAAATGCTTAGCAAAGCAGCAGAACTTGCTAAAGAAACAAAGAAAAAAGTAACAGCGACAATAATAGGCAAAGCAGATGAAAATCTTGCAAAAGAATACATTTCTTATGGCGCAGATAAAGTATTTATCGCAGAAACAAACCTTAAAGATTTCAAAGCAGAAGAATACGCAGATATCTTATCTAAAATAGTAAAAGAAACAAAATCTGAAATAATACTTGTGGGTTCAAATAAAAATGGAAAAGAACTAGCCGCGAGACTTGGCGGTCTTCTAAACGCTGGTTGTATTGTTGATTCAAACAATGTTTATATGAAAAACAATAAACTTTTAGCAGAAAGAATAGTCTATAGTGGTAATGCAATAGCTGTAAATCAGTTTAATTCAAAACCAGCAATTGTAACTATTCCATCAAAAGCATTTGACCCACTTAAGAAAGATACTTCAAGAAAAGGAGAAGTCACTAAAAAGAAAATCGATGGTGAAAAATCTAATTCAAAAATAGTAAAAGTGACAGAGATGAAAACCGGTGGTGTAAACGTTGAAGACGCAGAAATTATCGTATCATGTGGCCGTGGTTTCAAAAATAAAGATGATATAAAACTTGTTCAAGAATTAGCAGATGTATTAAAAGGTAAAACAGTTGGATGTAGCCGCCCAATTGCAGCAGATATGAAATGGTTATCTGAGGAACATTGGATTGGCCTTTCTGGTCACAAAGTTAAACCAAAGCTGTATATTGCTGCAGGTATATCTGGTCAAATACAGCATATAGCCGGCATGAGAGATTCAGGAATTGTTGTTGCAATCAACAAAGACCCTGATGCACTTATTTTCAAATCTGCAGATTATGGAATAGTAGGAGACCTTTACACAGTCTTACCAAAATTAATTTCTGCTGTAAAAGAAAAAATGGGGTAAATCATCCTATATCTATTTCCTTTTAAGCTTACAAAATTAAGAGGTGGTTGCTAATTAGCAGAGAAAATGAAAAAAAATTAATCAAAAAAATACCTAATTATAAACTCGCTGATTTTGTTTTCATGCATCTTAGAAACATGTGGACAGTAGACGGTCTATATTACTTATTTATTGAAGAAAAATTTGGAACAAAAGAAGCAACAGAAATAGATAGAAAAATTTGGGAAATAATGGGTAAAATAGAAGCTCGTAAGATAAAAGAGCTTTTAAACATTAAAGGAAAAGATATTCCATCTGTTATGAAAGCACTTAGTTATTCTGGATGGTCATTGGATCTTGAAGATAAAGAAATAGAAATTAAAGAAAATAAAGGAATAATTAGAAATATTAAATGTCGTGTTCAAAATACTCGCCTCAGCAAAGGTCTTTCTGAATTTGGTTGTAAGCCAGTTCGTTGGGGTTTTTTAAAAGAATTTGCAAAAGAATTTAACCCTAAAATTAAGGTTGGATGTAATATTTGTCCGCCAGATGAACATAAAGATGATCTCTGGTGTGAATGGATTTTTACTCTTGAAGGGGGATAGTTTATGAAAACAAGTAAAGAATATAAAGAAAGCCTTCGTAAAATGAAGCCTAATATTTACAAGTTTGGAGAACTAATAAAAGATGTAACCACTCATCCTGCAACTAAAAGAACAGTCGAAGGTCATGCTCAAATTTTTGATGCAGCTCATAAACCCGAGTATCAAGATATTCTAACTACTAAATCAAATTTAACTGGTAAAAAGGTTGTTAGGTATCTATCTATTCTTCTAAATGCAGATGATATGATTGCAAATGTTAGAATGAAAAGACTTATGTTTAATCTTACTGGGACTTGTACTGGAGGGCGTTGTGCTGGTTTTAATGCACTTAATGCTATGTGGGCAGCAACTTATGACATGGATAATGATCTAAAAACAGATTATCATATAAGACTTAAAAACTGGCTTAAAGATGCGCAAGAGCGTGATATCACTCTTTCTGGAGCGCTTACTGATCCAAAAGGAGATCGTTCTAAATCTGCTTCTCAACAAGATGATCCAGATATGAACCTTCATGTTGTTGAAAAAAACGATAAAGGAATTGTTGTTCGTGGTGCAAAAGTAATGATTTGTGGTGTTGCTGCAGCAAATGAAATATTTGTAATGCCTGGGACAGGTTACAAAGAAGAAGATAAAGATTATGCTATTTCTTTTGTAATACCTAGAGATATTGATAAGCTTACAATTGTTGAAACACGTAGGCCAAGTGACACTCGTGAACTTGAAGAAGGCTTTGACACACCTGTTGATATAGGTGGTATCACACAGGCTTACCTGCTTTTTGATGATCTATTTATTCCAAAAGAACGAGTTTTTATGTGCGGTGAATACAAGTATTCATTAAAAGCTGTTATGAATTTTATCGCCCCTTATAGAGCTGCAATCGGTGGATGTGTTGCAGGCCAAGGCGATGTAATGATTGGTGCTGCAGTACTTATGGCACGAGCAAATGGCCTATCTGAAAAAATATTCAAAGATAAAATAAATCAAATGATAATTAATAATGAAACTACATTTGGCATGGGGGTGGCAGCAAGTGCATTGGGTACGAAACATCCATCAGGCGTATGGATTCCAAATATGCTTTTATCAAATGTAAACAAGGTTCATGTAGCAACACTACCATATGATACAAAACGTATCGCTCAAGATATAGCTGGAGGAATCGCAGAGACCGGTTGTATCCCCTCATATAAAGATATTAATGACCCAAAATATGGTAAACTCCTTAAAAAATATCTTAAAGCCAACTGCAGTGGAGAAACACGTGCAAGAATTGCACGATTAATCGAATGGTTAACAATTGGCTCAGGTGTCCCAGGCTGTATGCATGGTGGTGGTTCACCTGACGGAGCAAAAATGGTAATTAACATTAATACAGATATAAACCATTATATGGAACTAGCAAAACGACTTGCAAATATTAAAGAAAAAATAGAAGTTGAACAAAAGAAAAAGTAAGTTAGACTGAAATACCATTAAAACAACTATCTCATGTGCATTATTTGCATATAGTTATATTATCGTACTTTTATCTAAAAAATACAGTCTTTGTAATATTTACATTTTTAACATTTTTACACATCACTTTTAAATAAGATTAATTCTAAAGCTTAAAGTTACTTTGGCATAGTATGCTAAAGATAAAAGGAGAAAAGGTTATGAAACACAAGAATAGTAAAATAGGCAAATATGGAATTAAATGGGAACCTGTTGAACGTCATATCACAAAAGATGGTAAAAAGATTCAACCGCATTATAAAAAAACTGAGTTTAAATGGAAACAATATACCTAGAATTGTTTTTACTTTTTAAGATACCAAAAAAACTAAAAATATTACAGATATATTTTTAAACATAAACAATAATATTGATTTTACGGGGAAGTTATAATGAAAAGACAGAACTGTCCGTTTTGTGGCCACCGGTGGGTAAGGAGCTCAAAAGAAACAATAATAGTCTGTCCAGATTGTGAAATGAAATTTACAGAAGAAGAATATCTAAATTTGAAAGCATTACAAGAACAAGAAGAAAACTAAAAAATTTAATACTTATTTTTAAAATATTCCATTACCTCTTTTCCAAAAGTAGAGATCTAAATGATATTTTTAAAAAAGGATTTTTTTATAGATTATATAAAAAAGATTTTGTTTGTAAATATTTCGCACTATTTTTAAACAGCTTTTTATTATGGACTTTGAGGAAACGAGTGGTGGGAAAAGTAACTAAATTTGTATTTACTGAACCAAAACAAATACCATTATTCGAATAACAAGATGATGGTATTCTAAAAGAATACAAAAAAGAAGATTAAAAAAAAGAATAACTGAGGTTGTTTTTATTTGAATGCTAATGAATTTCAAGACTTACAAAAATTTGGTACCAACATCGAAAAAATTACTGATGAGATAATTAAAAAAGAACCTAAGAAAAAAAATAATTTAAAATATTTTTTTAAATGTTTTTTAAAAAAAATTTATACTTTGCTTATTTCTTTTATCAAATGGATGTATATAAAGATAAAATCTTCTTTTATAAAAATTAAAAACTGGTTATTATTTAAAAGAGATCTAAGGATAATTAAAAGAAATTTTAAAATTAAGACTAATAAAAAAGGTTATTCATACAAGATTGTTGAGACTAAGAAACAAAGAGGAAATAAAACAGTTATTATCAGAAAACGTGTCCCTTTTTATTTTGATATTAACAGTTACAAATCTGATTTAAATAATATTAATGGTGTGTTCTATTTATCTGAAAAAGATAGAAATGTAGTAGATTCAGAATATTGTTTTTTTGTAAAAAAATCTATTTGGGATTTTCCTATTGAAGATAAGAAATTTAGAGATTTTGTTTTATTTTGGAGAAAATAAATCAATGGATTTTTAGATTTTTTATTTTTATAAATAATTTTAATATTGTCTTTAGAAGAATAAAAAGAGAAATCGAATACACCTTTGTTACTAATGACCAAGACGGCGATGACGTCTATTTTTATATAGACTGGGGTGATGATTCAGGAGAAGTTTGTCTTGGTCTATTCAAATCTGATGAAGAAGTAAAAGCAATACACTCTTGGACTGAAGAAGGAATATATATAGTTAGAGTTAAAGCAAGAGATACAAATGATTTAGAAAGCGACTGGGCTGAACTAGAATTAAGTATGCCTAAAACAAAAATAATTAGTCTAAATCATTTTGAGTTCTTGGGTAGAATTCTTGAAATTATTTCCAATATAGCTAATTTAAAGTATCTTTAAACTAACACCCAACTTTTTTTAAACCTTCTTTCTTTTACTTGTCTATAATGAATTGTGCAGTATTATTCTCAGGTGGAAAAGATTCAACTTATGCAGCATATTTAGCAAAAAAAGAAGGATATACTATTTCTTGCTTAATTTCTATTATATCTGAAAATCCTGAAAGTTATATGTTTCATACACCTTCTATATTAAAAGTGGAAAAACAAGCAGAGGTAATGAATATTCCAATAATAAAATGGGATACAAAAGGGGAGAAAGAATTAGAACTTGTTGATCTTGAAAACGCTATTAAAAAAGCAAAAGATGAATACAATATTGAAACAATTGTAACAGGTGCTGTACAATCAATATACCAAGTATCTAGAATTAAAAAGATATGTGATAAACTGGATATTAATTGTTTTAATCCATTATGGCAAAAAAATCAAATTCAGCTATTACAAGAGTTAGTAGAAAACAAATTTGAAATAATAATAATTGGTGTTTTTGCGTATCCTTTAGATAAAAAATGGCTTGGAAGAAAAATAGATAAGAAATTTATTGAAGATGTTAAAAAATTACAAGAGAAATTTTATATAAATCCTGCTGGTGAAGGCGGAGAGTTTGAAACATTTGTTGTTAATTGCCCTCTATTCGAAAAAAAATTAAAAATAATAAATAAAGAAATAATGGGTAAAAAAAATAGTTGGAAAATGGAAATATTAGTAAAATAAAATTAATGCTTATACAAAATTATCAAATTGATCATTTGTTAATCTGTAGTATAACCAGTTTGACAAATGTTTTGCATTATTTTTCTCATAAAACTTAATTCCAAGTTGATTCCAATCAAGTACATGCCATTCAATTCTACCACAGTCTCTCTCTTTTGCTAATGAAACAATAAAATTGAAAAGTTTTTGTCCAAGACCTTTTTTTCTGTGTTCATTTAATACAAATATATCTTCAATATATAGTACAGGTTTTGCAAGAAAACTTGAGTAATTCATGAAAAAAATAACATAACCTATGTATCTATCATCTTTTTTACCAAGATATGCTTCATATTTTGGATTTTTTGAAAGACCATCTTTTTTAAGTCGTATCTTTGCTTTGTCATCAGGTGGTGTAAGTTTTTCGTATTCTGCTAATTTATCCACTAAAAATAAAAATTCATTAAAATTAGTATGTTTTATTGGTTCTATTGTTAAATTTTCATCCATATTCAGATATTGAATTAAAAATTTATTAAAATACATTTTTATAAGTATAAATTTGAAATAATTTTATAATGTGTAAAAAGTTAACCTTAAGATGACAAGAGGAAAATTTATGACTCTAAACGTTGAATTTGGCAGTGATAATCATTCAGGTGTTCATCCAAATATTATGAAAGCAATAGTTGATGCAAATAATGGTTATAGTATTTCTTACGGTGAAGACGAAATTACTAAAAATTCTATTAAAAAAATTAAGGAGTTGTTTGGGTCAGATGTTGATGTTTTTTTTGTTTATAATGGTATTGCTGCGAATATACTTGGTTTAAAAACAGTTACGAATTCTTTTAATTCGATAATTTGTGCAGATACAGCTCATCTGAATGTTCATGAATGCTGTGGACCTGAGAAATTCACTGGTTGTAAACTTGTAATAATTCCTACAAAAGATGGTAAGTTAAAACCTGAATTAATAAAACCCTATTTAATAGGGACCGGGGATATTCATATGGCACAGCCAAAAGTCGTTTCTATTACACAGTCAACTGAACTTGGAACAACCTATAATTTGGATGAACTAAATAAACTGTGTAGTTTTGCTCATAAAAATAATTTATTAGTTCATGTTGATGGTGCTCGTCTTTGTAATGCAGCAATTTTTTTAAAAAAAGATTTAAAAGAAATAACAAGAGATGTTGGTGTTGATATTCTTTCTTTTGGTGGTACTAAAAATGGTATGATGTATGGTGAAGCTGTAGTTTTTTTTGATAAAAAAATAGCTAAGGATTTTGAATTTTACCGTAAACAAGGGATGCAACTAACATCAAAGATGCGTTTTATATCAGCGCAATTCAATGCCTTTTTTGAATATAACCTATGGGCGAAAAATGCTGAATATGCAAATAAAATGGCGCAATATCTAAAAAATGAACTATGTAAAATTACTGAGGTAAAAATAGTTCAAAAAGTAGAAGCAAATATGGTATATGCATATATTCCAAGAAAATATTTACAAAAATTAAGAGAAAAATATTTCTTTCATGTTTTTGATGAAAATGCTTGTGAAGCAAGACTTATGTGTTCTTTTAATACAAAAAAAGAAAGTATTGATGATTTGGTAAATAGTTTAAGAAATATTATTAAAAAATAGATTTTAGTTGGTTTGTAATATGTATGAAATAATAGGGTTTATCGCTGGTTTTCTTGTATCTATTGCTCTTTTACCACAGGTAATTAAAACATGGAGATCTAAATCTTCAAAGAATATATCTTTAAGTTGGACTATTATTCTTATGAGTGGGCTTTTTCTTTGGATAGTTTATGCTTTTATTTACTGGATTTTACCACTTTTTATTTTTGGTCTGGTTGAGTTTTCTATGGTTTTGACTTTGTTTGTTTTTAAGTTTCTTTATAAGTAATTTCATTTTTTTAGAAAAGTTTTATACAAATTTATAATATCATATCACTTTTTTTTCGTTTGGATATCTGGTTATCATTTACTATATCATCTAATATGTCATGTATAAAAATTTAAATAAAAAGAGAAAAGAAGAGAATTTATTCCTCAATTACTTTTATGGTAGGTTTCATTATGTATTTCATAAAGCAGGTATAAAACTGCCATCGCCTTATAAAGTAAGTATCAATAACTAATTTTTTCCTAGATATATTTAAAGAAGAAAGGAAACAATACTAAAAATAAAACAATTAGAGACATAGTTAAGGATATTTTTTTAACAATTTTTTCTTTTCTTTCATCTGAAATATCCTTTTTAATTTTTTTAACTGATATCCCTATCATATCACGGAAGATTAAACCACCATCGAATGGCCCTATAGGTAATGAATTAAAGAGCCCAACAGCAAGGTTTAACCAAAAAATCCAATAGAGAACATTTACAAATATCCAAAAAGCATCATTAGGAAGAAAGGTTAAAGGACCGTTAATTTGATAGGTATATGTGAAAGGTTTAGCAATTGGGTTATATCCTGAAAGATAACCCATAAAAGGAATAGAATACAGATTTAGAAAACCGTCAGGAAACTTGTAAGTAAAAGGATTTTGTAATGAGTTTGTAAAATCTTGTTTATATGTATTAAATATAATTCCAAGAAAACTTGTATTTTTATAAGATTCATTCTTAGGTTCTATATAGTCGTAATAACTTGCAAGGGTAACATTTTTGTTAATTATTGTTCCTTCTTTTAAAAAGGATATATTTACAGTTTGCCCGGGATAAGTTTTATCCAGTAATACTCGCAGGTTACTTATATTATGTGCATTTGTGTCATTTATATTTATTATAACTGAGCCGCTAGTCAAACCTATATCATTAGCAGGTGTTCCATCATAAACTTGTAAAACATCTCCACCTTCAATAGGCTGAACTGCAGACATAAAAACAAATGATAATAGAAGCAAAGCGACAAATGCAACAATAAAGTTTGCCATAGGTCCTACAGCAAAAACTCGCATTCTTTTAGAAGCCTTGGTCTTTTTTAGTTCTTCGTCATCTGGTTCAACAAATGCACCTATTGGAATAATCAAATAGAGAAGGCCAAGAGATTTGACTTTTAGATCAGATGCAAAAGTTAGTATGCCATGAGAGAATTCATGAGCAATTATAGCTATTACTAGAGCAATAATAATATACCAGATGTATTCCAAAGGTAAAAGTGGATTTATACCGGGCAATACAAGCATCATATCTAGGCCTGGAAGAATTTCTTTTACTTCAGGGCTTAACCCTTGAAGAATCCATAATTGATCGATAAAAACATATACCATAAAGATCATTACAACTAAACAAAAGGCTATTGAAAAATTACCGTATAATCTCCAAAATTTTTTTATAGTTGAAACTTTTTTTATAAAACCTCTAAATTTTTTAGTTCTTAAAAGTAAACCTGGGCCATAAAAAGAAATATTATATTTTTTTAAAATCCCTTTTTTGTGCAAAATATAAACTACTATACAATAGGTAAAAAGAATAGATAAGAAAATTATTAATCCTTCAATGAACGTCATGGTTAAAATCAGTGGAACAAGTAATTATTTATTAAAGTTTGTAGTATAGTAAACATAAGAAACTATATGGTTTTAAGATTATTTTCTTTACTTAGAAGATCTATAAAGTATTTACACCATTTTAATTTTTTAAGTTTCATTGTTTTATCTTTTTTATCTGCAAAAGAATACTCTCCAATATTTTCATCAAAGTTAAAACCAGTTAAAAAAATTTTTTTTGCTTTAAAATGATTTGCAAGAAATACTGCTCTGTCTCCGTCTGTAAAACCACCAAAATTATATAGTTTTTTAAAATTTGTTGGGTCTATTTGAGTTGTACCCAATATTTCTCCTTCAAAATTTTTAGCATAGTTTTTTATTTTTTCTATGTTGTCTCCATGTGCATGAATAATGACAATAGCGCCTTTATTATTTGCCAAGAGGATATCTGATATTTTTCCATCAAGGTCTGTTACTATAATATCTGGTATAATATTGTGTTTTAATAGTGCTGATGTTGCGCCATCTGCACTGATTTTTACTTTATTTTCTATAGATTTTTTGTGTTTTAGAATTGATTTTTCAAGGGTGTGTCCTGCACCAAAAACAATTATTTCTTTATTTTTTATTAGTTTTTCTAATCTTTTAATTGATACTATTTTTTTGTCAGATAAAATGATGTCTAGTAAAAATGCTGCATCTTTATCTTTTTCAAAATTAAGTTTTAAATCATTAATAATTTTTTCATAAAATGGTTTCCAATCTTTATAAAACATATTTAAAACCTAATTGTTTAGTTTTTTTCAGCAATTTTTTGTTTGTTTTTTTCATATTCTTCATATATATGAGTTGTTTCTTTTTTGTAACGATGAACTGCGGCTCCTATTAAGAGTACTAGAATACCTGTTACTGTAAAAAAGACAAAAGAGATAGTTTGAAAAGGTTCAAAAGTAAATTCATTTGGTAAAAATGCTTTATATACTGCATCTGAACAAGCATATGTTATAAAACCAAATGCTAGTAAAGAAAATGGTGCCATATAATATTTTAATGGGACATTTTTATCATGTACATGTTTATCAACTGCTAGTCCAAAAACTATTAGTAAACCTGCTATTACTATACCCCAGACCATATAGTACAGGATTGATGGTATTGTTAAAAACCAGTAAGTAGCTTTAAAATCTGCATTAGTATAGGTGTATATTCCAAAAGCGATTAGAATTACTATTCCTATTATATATGTATAAATTGATAGTTTTCCTGTTAAAAAACTGGATTTTAATTCTTCCCATAGTAATAATATTTTTTTTTCCCATCTAAAAACTCTTATTAGTAAAAATAATCCTAAGGTAAGAACTATTGCTCCGAAACCTACAACGAACATACCTAGCATTATAAAAAAAGACCAGACTATTAACACAAGAGCTAGTGGTAAAATAAATTGTTTTTGTACTTTTTCGTCTTCTAGTATTTTCATTATTCGATAGTATTTATCTTCTAGTTCTTTGCTTTGTTTTACTGATACTCGGCTTACTGATGTTATTTTTATTCTAGATTCTATTATAGGTAGAACATATTCATCTTCTGCGCCATCTGAAATTAATAAAACATCATCTACTTTTGTTTGTTCTATTACTTTTTCTAGTTGTTGTGCTATTATCTCATCTGATTTGAAACCTACTTTTATATGTCCGCATATTGTTGCGATTTCTGTTTCTTTTCCTTCTTTTTTTAACTGATTATAGGTCATTAATGCGTAAAATATTGCATTTAAATCTGAGTCTTCGGGGTCTGCTTGCCCTAGTCTATTTGCAGCTAATACATTGTTTTTATAGCCAACAATGGGGCTTATTATGCTTGCTTTCCTCCCGAAATCGTCATCGCGATCGATGTTTAAAATAAGAGTTTTCATATCTCCTACAGCTTGGGTATTATGTCTATGGTATATATTAATATAACATAATTTTTTATTTTTTTGTTTAAGGTAAAAAAACAAAAAATATTTCCAACTGTTTTTATACACAAACAAATATTGCTACAGAGTAAAATGCAAAAAGAAAACAGGATACAAAAACTATCAAACTTACAATTTTTCCTAATGATGATGTTAGCAATAGTATTTTGGGCACTTGCTTTTCCATTTATACAAATAGGACTTGATAAACTCTCATTTATAAATTTGACAATAATGAGATTTTTTATAGTTTGTATTACTTTTTTGATTCTTATTGCTTTAAAAAGAAACTGGTTTTCAAAAATACATAAAAAGGACATACCTTCGATATTTTTATTGGGTTTTTTTGGAGTAATGGTATATCATTTTGGATTAAACTATGGTGAACAATATATAACTGCGGGTGCGGCAAGTTTAATTATTGCTACTTCTCCTGTTTATATTGTAATTCTTGCTGCGGTTTTTTTAAAAGAAAAAATAACATTTTTTAAATTTTTAGGTATAATTCTTGCGCTTTTTGGAGTAATAATCATATCAATATTAGGAAAACAAGGTGAAAAAATACAGATACAAACAGCTTTTGCTGCAATTGCTGTATTAATTGCGGCAATTGTGAGTGCATTTTATACAATTGCTGGAAAAAAACTGCTTAGTAGGTATAATGGGCTTTCACTTACAGCATATGCGATTCTTTTTGGAAGTATTATACTTGTACCTTTGTCTATTTTTAATACTTCATTAATAAATGAGGTATCAAATATGCAGCCTGTTACATGGTTTGCGGTTATCTTTCTTGGTGTTTTTTCAACCGTTATTGGTTATGGTATATGGTATATGGCTCTTGAAATAAAAACAGCCTCAGAAATAAGTGTATATTTATATGCTATACCTGTTCTTAGTACTATTGCTAGCTACTTATTATTTAAGGATACTATTACAATATTTTTTATTTTAGGGGGGATATTTGTAATAATTGGTATAGTACTTGTTAATATGAAACAAAAAAATTCAATAAATAAAAAATAATTACATAAAAACTATGACAAAGATACTTTACATGGATAATATAGATGGTAACTACATAAAAGATTTTTCTGCAAAGGTTATCAAAAACAAAGATGATTATATAATTCTTGATAAGACTGCGTTTTATCCTATGGGCGGGGGGCAATCGTCTGATACTGGTTTTATAGAGTGGGATAATAAAAAATCAGAAGTTTTACAGGTGATTAAAAAAGGGAATGCAATAAAACATATAATTAAAGGTGAGAAACCCTCTGTTGAAATACAAGTTCATGCAACAATTGATTGGGATATACGTTATAAGCATATGAAAATGCATACAGCACAACATATTATCTCTGGTATTGTCTTTGACGATTATAAAGCAAGAACTGTCGGAAATCAGATTCATGCAGATTATTCAAGGGTTGATTTTCATCCTGTTAAATTTTCAGAAAAAGATTTAGAAGATATAGTTAAAAAATTTAATGAAATTGTTTCAATGAATCTACCTGTAAATATTTACGAGGAAGAAAGAATAAGTCTTGAAAAAAGAGTAGATACTCAAAGGTCAAATCTTGATCTTTTACCTAAGTTTATCTCAAAGCTTAGAATAGTTGAAATACAGGGTTTTGACATTTGTCCATGTGCTGGAACTCATGTGAAAAATACAAGTGAGATACCGCATATTAAAGAAATTAGAAGAGAAACAAAAGGGAAAGATATAGATAGAATTATTTATTCCCTCGATTACTAGTTTTGAAATTTTATTTCAACTGTTTTTATTTCATCTACTCCTTTTAATGTTCTAAGCATTCCACATATACTATTTTTTATAAATTCTGCTGGAAATTCAGATAAAGCTATGTTTTTCCCATTTACTTTTATTGTTATATCTTGCATAATTATTCTTCCTTATCTTTTATTTTTTCTTCTATAAAATTATATAGATATTCTAAATCACCTGTGTAGTCTAATATAGTATTTTCTCTTTTTTGAATATCTCCTATTCGAACCTTGTGAATATCAGGGTCTTTTGCACCTTCAATAATTATTATATCTATTTTTTCAAATGTTGTTAAATATTTTATTATATTTTTTATTGAAAGTTTTTTCTTTATAATAAAATCGGTTTCCGATAGTGATGATAAAACAATTGGGTTTGCTCCTATTTTTGTGTGTTTATATGTATCTTTTTCTTGTGTATCAAAATTTATTTTTTTATCAGAACATTTTATTGTTGCAACTTTATATTTTGATTCTTTTAATTTTTTTATTAAATCAACTATAACTGTTGTTTTACCTGTATTTGAATAACCATAGAATCCGATAACATATGGCTTCATATTTTCAAAACCACAAATTCAAAATACATTTTAAAGTTAACCATAAAAAAGAGATAGATGGACAGAAAACCTTACGTTGCACTATTCATTAGTATCGTGTCAGTTTCTTTTGCAGCTATACTTATAAAACTTAGTAGTGCAGATTCTTTATCAATTGCTTTTTACAGGCTTTTATTCACTACATTATTAATTCTCCCATTTGTAGATTTTTTAAAAAAAACAAGAGAAGAAATAAAAAATCTGCCGAGAAAAACACTTCTGATAATGATAGGAATCGGGTTTATCCTTGCTGCACATTTTGCGTTTTGGATAACTTCTCTTAGTTATACATCTGTTGCAAGCTCGGTGATATTAGTTACTGCGCATCCTATACTTGTTGGACCTATTTCACATTTTTTCTTTAAGGAAAAACTATCAATTATGAATTCTATTGGAATTATAATCTCAGTTGTAGGCGTAATAATACTTGTAACTGGTAATATACAACCTGGGGTAGGGACAATAGACACACTTGAAGGAAATATTCTTGCAATACTTGGTGGAGTGATGGCTGGTTTATACATTTTAGGTGGTAGAAAAATTAGAAAAACTGTATCAGTTACATCTTATGCATTTATTGTTTATAGCATTTGTGCAATAGTTCTATTTGTTTTGTGTATAGTATTTAATTCTGAGTTGATAAATATCAGTTTAACTGATTTTGAAATTTTTATAATAATGGCAATAGTAGCAGGTATATTTGGTCATACATTGTATAACTGGTCCTTAAAACATGTTAGAGCATCTCTTGCCTCAGTAGCTCTGCTTGGAGAACCGCTGGGTTCTACACTTTGGGCTATTTTAATTCCAGCAATTGGGCAAATTCCTTCAAAATATACCGTTTTTGGTGGAGGAATAATACTAGTAGGTATTTATTTAACTGCTAGAAAAACTAAAACACTAATTTAGCAATATTTAAAAACCATTTTTTAATTTGGGCAGAAACATGGCCGAAAAAAATAATACAAATAAAATTTTGACGATAGTGCTTGCGGTAATCATTTGTGTCTCAGCAATAGTTTTATTATATGTTAATTTACCAAAAGATGAAAAAACAGATAATAATATTAATAATAATACAAATGGTTCTACAGATAATAATCAAACGGAGGAACCTGTGATAGTTCTGACTGTCATATATGGTGATGAGCAAACAGAATATACAATTGACGAACTAGAAGCAATGGATATAATAACTGGATATGGGGGATATAGAACAAGTTATCCCCTGATAAAAGGACAGGAATTATACACTGGCGTTACAGTATCAAAATTAGTTGAATTAACTGCAGGTAATATAACAAATTATAGCTTACTTGTAACATCAAACGAAAAAGAAAAAATTGAAAATAAAACTTACAACTACACCACAATTCAAGGTAACATAAACATTTACAATTCAACAAATGCGTCGGACGAAACACCTATTGAGAAAGGTGGTGTAACAATGATTGTCTGCTTTGAAAAAGATGGTGAATATCTAAACGAATCAGACGATGGTAAAATAAAAATCGCTTTTGTAAACAAAAATGAAGAAAAAATTACCTCTTCAGATCTTTGATGGAAATTTGTGGAAAGTATAGAAATAATTGAAAATTAAACAACCACAAACTTTTTTTCTTTATAGTTTATATTTGTTTATTATCTATGAGAAATATTGAGGATCTTGTTAAAACGACTGAAAAATATAAAAAATCAGTGGTTCATCAAGAACTTAAAAGTAAAAAAAATACAGTTGCCTATGTTACAATTGATAACAATCCCCGTGTTCTTAAATGGTTTGTCCCTGGTTTAAAAAGACAAATGAATGTTGAATATACTATTTTAAAAAAGGGTTCTGAAGAGCTTAATATTCCAGCTGTTTTTGAAATGGATGAAAAAAACAATGTACTTGTTACAAAATATATAAATGGTGTAAACCTTTGCGATATTTTAAACAATAAGGATATCAAACAAGGTGAAAAACAAAGACTAATATCGCTTCTTGCAGAGTGGTTTAAAGATTTTCATAATTTTTTTAAAAAAGATAAAGAATTTACAATAAGAGGAGATTCAAATCTTAGAAACTTTATTTTAACTGATAAAATATGGGGGTTAGATTTTGAAGAATCAAGAATTGGTAGGCCAGTTGAAGATCTAGCTGGTATATGTGCATCAATTCTTACGACTGATCCGATGTTTACAAAAGAAAAATTTACTCTTTGTAAAATTTTACTTGACCGTTATAATGAATTAGCCCCAGATCGAATAACTAATGTAAATGATGAGATAGCATATGCTCTTCTTGAAAATATCCAGTGGAGACCTGCGGATGAAGAAATTTTAAGAGAGCAAAGTAAAAAAATAAAGCAACATGGAATTTAATAACAATAGTTAAAAACTAATAAATAATACTGTTTTTTATTAATGAGGAAGAGATAATGACTGATGATGATTCAATTGAAAGGAAAGTTGATGAAGCACTTACAAGATTTGAGATTAGAGATGAACATATTAAAAGAAGAAAACCTCAACAACCCTCTTTTAGGTATTTATCACCTGAGGAAAGTAAAGAAGAACTTGAAAAAGAAACAATTGAAAGCGTATCAGTTATGACTAAGCCAGGAACACCAAAGGTTACAGTTGATGATGTTTTTGTAATGGGCGTGGGTGGCGATATGGATGCCATTGAAGATATTATTAGAAGGCATCAAGAAAGTAGGAAGTTTAAAGAAAAATAGTTCTTTTCATAATTTTTATATAATATCTTATTATATCCGATGAATAGATTATTATGGGGAAGGAAAAACTAATACCGGTTTTTGCAATTGCAGTTCTTCTGATAGGTTGTTTTTCTGCATTGTATGTTAATGCAATAGAGGTAGATTCTAAGACTATTGAGATAAATAATACAGAATATACTATCAATCAGATTTTTAGTCTTGCTAATATGAGAACTATTATTACTGATGAGGGTGAAAAGACAGGTGTCGCTCTAGATGATTTAATAATAAAAACTGGTAGTGTATGTTCTTCTTGTAATGCATATACTTTTAAATCTAAAGATGGTTATCAGCAAACTGTTACTTGGGATTATCTTGAGAAGGGTGTTTTAACACAGGAGAATCGTATTTATTTTTCTGATTCTGCTCATTCTTTCTGGGTTAAAGATATAGTTGAAATCGAGGTGGGTTAATAATGAATAAAAATATGAAACTTTTTGCAGGAATTTTAGTATTTGGGTCTCTTTGGGGTTTTTCTGAGTGTATTATTGGTTCAGTTTTAAAAGATACAGGTTTGCCATATGGTTCAATTATAACTGGTGTTTTTGTCCTTACTTTTCTTGTTCTTAGTAGAATTATGTATCGTCAACCAGGTATGCAATTAGGAATGGGTGTGGTAGCAGGAACTCTTAGAATCTTTAATCCATTTGGAGGATGTCATCTGTGTTCTGCACTTGCAATTATGGCAGAGGGTGCTATATTTGAGATTATATGGTATAGTTTTTCATTTGATTTTGATAATATGAAAAATATTACAAATCAGGTAAGTATGGGTGTTATAACAGCTTATCTTGTATATGTTGGAGGTTACATTGTAACACAGATTTTAACACCTATTGTATCTGGTGTTGGTTTTTATGTTGAAAACCTAATCGTGTTTTTACCACGTATTCTTGCAAGTGGTCTATTACCTGGTCTTATTGGTGCGTTTGTACTTCCAGGTGTTTTACAAATCAGTAGACTTGACTTGAAAATTAAAGATACATTGTATTATCCAGCAACCTTTGGTGTTTCTGCGTTTTGTTGGATTGCTGTGCTGAGTCTATGGTTTATGTGGGGGGCATAAAGACTTGAGTGATACACCAAAGACTGTTAAAATACTTAGGTTTCATCCAGAAAAATGTGATGGTGGTAGAGGATGTGAAAAAGCTTGCTCCCAGGTTCATTTTAAAACGGATGAGGGTAGAGATAAATCAGCTATTCATATTTTAAAAGATAAAAATGGTGAATATAAATTGCATGTATGCGACCAACGTGGACTATGCCTTGATATTTGTCCTGTTGGTGCTCTTAACCGTAGGAAAAGTGGTGTGGTTTTTCTTGATAAAAATGTTTGTATCGGTTGTCAAGCATGTGTAGGTTTTTGTCCTATTGGTGCTATGCGAAAAAGTGATGCACGCATTGAACCTTTTAAATGTATTTCTTGTGGTGCTTGTGTTCGTGCTTGTCCAAATGGGGCACTTGAGCTTGTTGTAGTTAATATTGATGATATCAAGCAGGTGGTTTATCATAAGCAGGGAGTTGATAAATAATGGTCAGTGGCCAAATTCCGGTAGAAGAATATGATACAGGTAATACCAGGCATAAATGGGATGTTAATAAACTTATAAGAGCGCATAGAGTTGTTGCAGAATATGCCTATAAAAAAGGAGAGATACAGAAGGGTTTTGCAAATAGAACTCTTTACATTAATTTAAGCAATAATGAAATTAAAGAAAAACAAGTAACTGATGAGATGAAAAAGCTTTTTACAGGTGGTCGTGGTTTTGGACTTAAACTTTTATGGGATTCTATAAAACCTACTACTCGTTGGAATAGCCCTGAAAATGAATTATTAATTACAACAGGTCCACTCTGTGGTACAACCCAGTATCCTGGTAGTGGTAAATCCCTTTGTCTAGGTATTTCTCCTTCAACAGATATTATTTGTGATAGCAATGTTGGAGGTTTTTTTGGCCCTTATCTTAAATTTACAGGTTTTGATGCAATTGAAATCCAAGGTAAAGCAAAACATGATGTAGTAATCTTAATCGATGGAGAGAAAGGAAAAGTTGTGGTTGAAACAGCGCCTCTTGAGGAAACCAACTCTCATCTTGCAAATGAACAATTAACATATATGTATGCAAAGGAAGATTCTGATAAATCAAGACAGTTGATATCTGTTGTATCTGCTGGAAAAGCAGCAGAACATAGTTACTGGGGTTGTATGAATTTTAGTTTTTATGATATTAGAAGAAAAGTTTGTCGTATGAAGCAAGCAGGTCGTGGTGGTCTTGGAACTATTTTACGTGATAAAAAAATAAAAGCTATAGTTGCCAAGGTTGAGAAATTTACAGGTGTTTCTAATAATCCTGCTGATCCTAATAAAATCGCGGAGGTTGGAACTAAACTTCATCGTGAAATAAGAGATCTTGATCGTTATCAGTGTAATATGCGGGTGGTTGGAACCAGTCATTTGGTTGAAATAATGGATCAGTATGATCTTTTACCTTGTGAAAATTATAGGTTTGGAAGTTTTCCAAAGGCTTCAAAGATTTATTCACCTAAATTTTATGAGCTTTTCACAAAAATTATACCTGATGGCTGCTGGCATGGCTGCACTATGGCATGTGCTAAAACAGTTGATGGTTTTGAAGTAATGACTGGACCTTACAAAGGTCAAAAGGTTACAGTTGACGGGCCAGAATATGAGACGCTTGGTTGTGCATCAAATATGAGTCTCTGGGAACCAAGAGAGGTACTTGAATTCAATTTTTATTGTGATACATATGGTATTGATACTATTTCAGCAGGTACTGCGATTGCTTATTATATGGAAATGTATGAATATGGTATTTTGAACCAAAAACGTTGTGATGGATTGGAGTTATGTTTTGGAAATTTTGAGGCTGTAATGGGATTTTTACATAGAATGGCAGAAGGTGATAAAGGTGAATTTATTACTATTGCTGCAAAAGGTATTCGTCGTGTGAAAAACTGGATTAAGGAAAAAGGTTGGGGTGATCAATACTTAATAGAAGAATGTGGTATGGAAAGTAAAGGTCTTGAATATTCTGAGTATGTTACAAAGGAAAGTCTTGCTATGCAAGGAGGTTATGGTTTAACTCTTAAGGGCCCTCAGCATGATGAAGCATGGCTTATTTTTATGGATATGGTGAATAATCAAATTCCAACTTTTGAGGATAAAGCTGAGGCTCTTCATTATTTTCCTATGTGGAGGACTTGGTTTGGACTCAATGGTCTATGTAAACTGCCTTGGAACGATATAGAACCGGCAAATAATGCAGAAACTAAAGAACCTGCTAAAGTTCCTGAACATGTTCAAAATTATGTTGATTATCAGAATGCTATGACTGGTTGGAATGTTGATAAAAATGGGCTTATCCTTCAAAGTGAGCGTTGTTATAACTGGCAGCGTGCTATGAATGTTTTTATGGGTCGTGGTCGTCGTAAAGATGACTGGATTCCATATAGGTCTATGGGGCCTGTCACTGAAGTTGAGTATATGAGTCGTAAAGATCGATATGATAAACAGCTTGTTGAAAAAATAGGTTTAAATCAAAATGATGTTGAAAAAATGAGTGTTTCAGAAAAAATAAAAACTTTGTATAATTGGAAACAAGACCAGTATCAGAAGCTTGCAGATGCTGTATACTATCGTCGTGGTTGGACTCCTAATGGTGTTCCAACACCTCAAAAGATGAAAAAATTAGGTTTTTCTGATAAAAAAATGCTTGATATGCTTGAAAAAGTAATTGATGAAGATACAAAGAAAGGACTTAATCATTGGTGTGGTAAATACGGTAAAGGTGAAAAGCCACCAAGCATTGACCCTAAGTATTGGGAAAAATGGTAAAAGTCATATGAATACTCAAAAATTTGAAAAAATAAAAATGAAGTTACAAAAATCAAGTGTTGGTATTGCAGGTATCGGAGGTTTAGGCTCAAATGTTGCAGTGAGTCTTGCTCGTGCTGGTATCGGAAGACTTGTCATTGTTGATTTTGATAATGTTGAGGAGAATAATCTTAACCGACAGTATTATTTTCGTGATCAAATAGGTATGATTAAGGTTCAAGCACTCAAAGAAACAATTCATCGTATAGATGAGTCGGTAAAAGTTGATATTTTAAATCATAGACTTATAAAAAATAATATGAATAAACCTTTTCGTAATGTTGATGTTATCATTGAAGCACTTGACAATGCAGATATTAAAACCATGTTTATAGAAGAAGTTATGCAAAAATTACCTAATGTTCCTATAGTTGGTTGTTCTGGTGTTGCAGGCTATGGGCATTCTGATAGGATTACTACTAAAAAACTTGGAAAGTTGTATATGGTTTATGATGAAAAAGCAAAAGATTGTAATGATGATGTGCTTATGGCGCCTCGTGTTATTTTAATGGCTAATTGGCAGGCAAATATTGTCCTAGATATTCTTTTAGGTGAGGATAATTGATTATAGTTAATAGTAATAATATTGATTTTGTTGAAAATGAGACAGTATCTGGGTTACTTAAAAGAATGAAATATGTTTTTCCAAATGTTGTTGTTAAAATCAATGGTAGGCTTGTTAAAAGAACTGATTTTGCAGATACTATTATTCCTGATAAATCCGAGGTATCTGTTATTCATATGATTAGTGGTGGTTAATACTACCCAGCTATTGTAATAATACTAAACCCAAATGCTAAAAAGAAATAGGTCACATACATTAGTGCCCATGATGGTGCGTTCTCTAGATGCCTTTGTTTTTTACTATCTTTTATCATCAAGTAAAAGATATAAGCGCTTGGTATTGCAAGAAATGTTAATATAAAAAACTGTGGTGCAAGTATCCCGTAATCTATTAGCATTGGAATAAATGCAAATGGAAAGAACATAAATGGAAATGCAATTATTGCCGCTCTTTTCAAACCATATGTATTTACTAGTGTTTTTGTTCCTGTTTTTTTATCTGCTTCAGAGTCTGTTATATCTTTTGTAACAGAACCACCTATCAAAAAGACCATTGCTAGAAGCCCTATTGTAAGAGGTAAAGTCTCCAGAGCGTTTCCAAATACACTCCAACTGGCAAGTATGCCTAGAAGTCCTCTTGGTATTCCTATCCATAGCAGGTTTATAAATAGGATATCTTTGCATCTTGGTGTAACTGAATAAGTTATTGTAAAAAATGTTATCATCGAGATAAATATTAGAAACATTAGGTTTATCAATAAAGCAAGTGAAATTGATGTCGTGTATAATATTAAAGAAATGATTATTGCTTCTTTTTTTGATACTATCCCTCTGCAGATTGGTCTGTATGGTTTTGATATTTTATCTGATTTTAAGTCTGTTACTTGGTTTAGAACGTTTGATGCAGCATTTAGTATTGCAAGAGATATACTTGCTGGAAATATTATTGTGAAAAAAAGATTTACAATATCAGTTAAATTTTGATTGTATTTGTAGCTTGCAATCATGATACAAATTGATACAATTATTGGTGCAAGTATTGTAAAGGGTCTTACAATCTCTATGTATGCTTTAAGTCTGTTGTTAATTTGGTTTTTCATTAAAATCCTTACTTGATTATACTTTTTGATTGATAGTATATAAAAATTCTTATACAATCGTTGTCTAAAATAAAACATATTTAAATAAAAAATAAAACTATTACAAAAAGGATAATATATGCAAAAAATAAGAGCATTTATTGCGATAGATATACCTATTTCACAGAATGTAACAGAGATTATTAACGAACTAAAAGAAACACTAATAGATGCAAAAATAGTTGAAACAGAAAACATGCACTTAACCCTCAAATTCCTAGGGGATACAGATGAAAACCTGATTGATGAAATAGAAAAAATAATTAAAGACGCTATTATAGACATACAACCTTTTGAAATAATACTAAAAAACATGGGAGTTTTTCCAAATAAAAATTATATAAAAGTAGCATGGATAGGTGTAGAAAACGTAGAACCACTAAAAAAAATTGCAGAAACAATAGATGCAAAACTAAATGATCTAGGATTTGAAAAAGAAAAAAGACCGTTTTCTGTGCATCTAACAATTGCAAGGATAAAAAGCGCGAAAAACAAAGAAAAACTAATAGATTTAATAAATAAATATCAAAACACTGAATTACAAAAAATAAAAATCAATAAAATAATTCTTAAAAAAAGTACTCTTACACCAAAAGGTCCAATTTATACAAATCTAAAGGAAATCAAGGTTGGAGAATAAAATGTGGCTTTTGCTATTTGGACTAGCAAATCTTATACTTTTTATATTTGCAGTATTTTTTTTATTAGATATAAAACAAATTAAAAAAATTAAATTTACCCTGGGATTCTTTATTCAAAAAATACTTGAAAATATAAAACCACTTTTAATTATTATAATAATTGTTGTATTTCATTTAATAGAAGTAAAAATATTAGATCCATATTTTACAAACTGGGTAGGTTATGATTATGCAAACATAATAAAAAATTTAGAAAACGGTTTTGTTTATAGTTTTACAAATTACTGGATACCGGGAATACTATATTTCTTTGTAATTATATACATATTTGTATATGTTTTCACATTATGGTTTGCACCATTGTATTTTATAATTGCAGATAAAAAACAATCCCTTAAAACTCTCGCGTATGGCCTACTAATAATCTATCTAGTAGCATTACCGTTTTACTTATTTTTTCCAATTTCAAACGTATATACATATTATAGTAGTGCTTCAGCACTAGAAACAGTAATGCCATCTATTGAAAAGTTTTTTTATGTAACTACAACCACAAACAATTGCTTACCTTCTCTTCATACAGCAATGTCAATTCTAGTTGCGTATTGTTTTTCACTTACAGGAAATAAAAAACTAAAATACTTTGGAATTTTTGTAGCAATAACGGTAATTATATCAGTTTTATATCTTTCGATGCACTGGTTTATAGATGTCTTTGCAGGAATAATACTATCTTTAGGGGCAATATTCTTATTAAAGCGTTACATCAAGGATAAATGAAAAATGAATAAAATAGAAAAACAAGTTCTTAAAAAAATTACACCAACACTCGAATACCGTGAAAAAGTTAAAGAGATTGTAGAAGAAATAAGAACAATTCTGAAAAAAGAAATTAAAAAAAGAAAACTTCCTGCTACGGTACAGCTTGTTGGTTCAATTGCAAAAGATACCTACTTGCAAAATAACATGGATATCGATTTTTTTATTTGTTTTCCAACAAATTTCAAAAAAGAAGATATTGCAAAATATACTCTTTCAATAGGTAGAAGCTTTCTTAAAAATACTGAGGAATCATATGCAGAACATCCATACTTGCGTGGTTATTATGAAGAGTTTTATACTGAGATAGTACCTTGTTATATAATTGAAAATGCAGAACAAAAACTTTCAGCAGTCGATAGAACACCTTTGCATACAAAATATGTAGTTGATAATATGACACAGAGTCAAAAACAAGAAGTTAGACTATTGAAACAGTTCCTCAAAGGGATAAACTGTTATGGTGCAGAAGCGCAAATACAAGGTTTTTCTGGGTATCTCTGTGAAATAATAATATTATATTACAAGACATTTGATAATACAATTAAAAAAGTAAGCAGATGGGAAAAACAAATAAAGCTGTCACTTACAACAAAAGATTTTCTGTATTTTGATACACCTCTTGTATTTATTGACCCAGTAGACTCAAATAGAAATGTTGCAAGTGTACTTACAAAAGAAAAATTTGATCTATTTGTAAAAGCCTGCGATGAATATATTAAAAATCAAAAATATACTTTCTTTTTCCCAAATCCTTCTAAACCGTGGTCTCTTTCTAAAATAAAAGATATAATAAACAAACAAGACTGTAAATATCTTGGTATAAAATTTGAAAAACCAGAAATCATTGATGAGAATTTATACCCACAGATTAGAAAAACAGCAAGATCTGTTTTAGAAAATTTGGAAAGATATGATTTTAAGATATTTGATACAACTTATTTTGTTGATGAAAAAAATATCTATATTATTATTAAAACTCACAAGGATGATTTAAGTAAAACAATGATTCATATGGGGCCTCCAGTTACAAAAAAAGAAAACGCAGAAGAATTTTTGAAAAAATGGGAGAACAGCAAACTAGTTATAAAAAAAACATACCAAAAAAATTACAGTTGGTATGTAGAAATAAAAAGACAATATATAGATGTAAAAAAATTTTTAGAAAAAGAATTTAAAAAGCTTAGTCTTGGAAAACATATAGATAAAGTTGTAAACAAAAAATATACAGTTTTAGAAATAGATAGTTTATTATGTGAAAACTTAAAATTTTTCTGGACAAATTATCTCGACGAGAAAATGTCCTGGGAACGGTAAACTATTTAACATTTTAAATAATCTTTATTTTAGATGAAAACACTTGGGGTGTACACAAAAGACTTCTCGCTTTACTATGATTTATTAAAAGTTTTAAGGTTAAGAAAAATTGCTTATGTTTCACTTTCTTCTTTGAATCATGTTCCTAGTAAGATTGGAGTGATTCTTACATCAAACAACGAACTTCATGATGTAAAAACTTCAAAGGTAATAGCAGCTGATGCATATGACACAGTCGAGCATGCAGTAGATCTTGCCATGCAGATGCTCATCGGAAAAGATTTATATTCGAAGATTTACATTGGAATAGACCCTGGGGATTACCCAGGAATTGCAGTAGTAGGAGATGATATACTTCTTTCAAAAACAAGTGTTGACAGTCCTGGAGAGGTTCTTTCTAGTGTTAAAAGAATTTTAAAAGAATATCCTGCTATTCAGACAATAATACGAATCGGACATGGTTCAATCATAATTAGAAATCGCATAATAAATTCTCTTATTAGATTAGGGATAACTATCGAAATTGTTGATGAAACAAAAACAACGCCGGGTCATCAGATGAGTAGACGTAAAAGAGATAGCGAAGCAGCAGCAATAATTGCACTAATGCGAGGTGGACGAGTTCAGAGTAGACTTAAGTTGGAACCAACACGGGGTGAAATAATAAATATACAAGAAAAAAGCAGAAAACTTACAAATGGAAGGTTTTCAATTTCAAAAAAAATTGCAATAGATGTGATAAATGGTAAAATAAGTCTTGAAGAAGCTATTGAAAAAGAAAAAAAGTGTAAATAACCCAAACGTTTATGAGGATGTCTCTTATGTGTATTGGGTAACAATAATGAATGTGAAAAGAGCACTAATAAGTGTTTCAGATAAAACTGATTTAGCTGATTTTGCAAAGGAACTATCAAAACTTGAAGTAGAAATCTTATCAACAGGTGGAACAGCACGTTTTTTAAAAGAAAACAATGTAAAGATAACAGATGTATCAAGTGTTACAAATTTTCCAGAGATGTTAGATGGTCGAATTAAAACTTTGCATCCAATAATACATGCAGGAATCCTTGCAAGAAGAGATATTCCTGAACATATGAAAACATTAGAAAAATATAAGATAAAACCTATAGATTTGCTTGTTGTAAATCTTTATCCTTTTGAAGATACTATTAAAAAATCAAAGGTTTCAATGGAAGAAGTAATAGAAAACATAGATATTGGTGGCCCAACATTAATTCGAGCAGCTGCTAAAAACTATAAAGATGTAATTATTATTACAAATATAAATCAATATAAAACTGTTTTAAAATCACTACAGGAAAAAGGAAATCTTAGCATCGCTGATAGAGAGAAACTTGCTATAGAGGCATTTTCGCATACTGCACAATATGACTGTATAATATCAGATTACCTTTCATGTAAATGGACAGATGAGGTATTACCTGAAAACAAGACTATTACTATGAGGAAAAAACAGGATATGAGATATGGTGAAAACCCACATTTAAAAGGTGGGTTTTATAAAGCAATACCTGAAACGTTAGAGCCATGTATTACAAATGTATTAAAACTGCAGGGTAAAGAATTATCATATAATAACATTCTTGATTCTGATGGTGCAATTGAGGCAATTAAAGAGTTCTCTGATCCTACATGTGTGATTATTAAACATGCAACACCTTGTGGAATTGCTAGTGCAAAAAACTTGCTTTATGCATGGAAAGATGCATATGCAACAGATACTTATTCACCATTTGGTGGAGTAATATGTTTCAATAGAGAAGTAGATAAAAATGTTGCAGAGGAACTCTCAAAACTATTTTTAGAAGTTATAATAGCACCAGGTTATTGTAAAGAATCACTTGTTGTTTTAAGTGAAAAAAAGAATTTAAGATTATTAAAACTAGATGGACTTGATAAAAAAATCAATAGATGTGGACTGGTATATAGAAGTGTCGTAGGTGGATTTCTCTGCCAAGAGAGAGATATTAAAATGACGCCACAAAAAGAATGGAAGGTTGTTACAAAAAAGATACCAACAAAAGAAGAATTTATATCAATGGATTTTGCAGTAAAATGTGTAAAACATGTTAAATCAAATAGTG
>JALHTX010000160.1 GCA_022866015.1 Thermoplasmatota archaeon | reverse complement strand
TTCTACATTATTAAAAATTATTTAAAATATTTAAAAGTAAGCGTAATAAAAGCTTTATACAAAAAAAAATTTAAATTCTATTAGTAATATCAAATTATATTAAATCTAAGAAAACAAAGTTATTAACACGTAAAATTAATCTATAAAATCTATTTTCAACAACTTAAGATCAATTTTATATGAAAAAAAATAACGATAGTTCTTATGAGTATATTGTTAATTTTTAATATTTTATTAATCGGTTGTCAAACACAAAAATCTAATAATGATAATACGAACAACTCAGTAGATACAGATGATGATGGCTATCCTGATGATGAAGATGATTATCCAACCGATCCAAATTTTCATAAAAAGATGTCTATTTAGGGTGCTGGTTCATTTACATTAGAAAAAGGACAGGGTACTGAAATGGATTATTATATAGAGAGTGACTGGAAAGTAATTGTTGTAAATTGGAGTGTTCTAAACCTATCCGTCTTATCAAAGATAGAACAACATAATATAACATTTGAAATTACAATACCACCAGATGAAGATTCTTATACGACTCGCTATTATTATGATGAAGTTGCAGACAGAAATCTACGTTTTCCAATAGAATATTCGAATTTGGGAAATTGGAATTTTTCTTTTTATAAATCTATTGATTAAAATGTAGAGAATGTTACTATCTACAAAGAGGTTTACGGTATTAAATAGCTGATTCTTAAAAAGATTTTTTATTTTTGAAAATCTGTTTTAATAAAGATAATTCTTCTTTTGAGAAACCTTTTAATAGGAAAAAAATCCCAAAGTATATAAAAATTGAGAAGCTTATTAATAAATATAGGTTCATTCCACTGAAATAATATATAAACAATCCCATGACTGAACAAGCAATTACTGGTTTTAAGAAAATTTTTTTCAGAGGAATTTTCAAATTATTTCTGTGGGCTAGATATAGATACATTAATAGGATATATGTTTCTGTAATAATCGTTGCAATTGCTGCTCCATAAAGGCTAAATTGAGGAATTAAAAATAAATTCAATGTAATATTTAAAATAGCGCCTCCACCAGCACAAATAGCTAATTTATATTGTTGATCTGCTGAGATTAATACAAACCAAAGACACAAATATAAAAATTTTAATAAAATGTCAAAAGATAATATTTTAAGTGCACCTATAGAATTTAAAAAATTTTGCCCATAAAATAAGATAATAAATTTATCTGAGAGTAAAAAAATACCTACAGTTATAGGTAGACCAAAAATCAATAGAAATTTGAATGATTTTTCATAAATATTTCTTAACGAATTATTGGATTTTACATATGTATACGCCATTAAAGGTAATAGCGTATTCATAAATAACACGGGTACTGGGTTAAATCCTAAAATTAGATTATATGCAGCATTGTACCATCCAACTACCGCATCGCCCTTCATTAATTCTAACATAACTGTATCAATCCTTACATAAATCAAAGCAAAAATTGTTACAGTGCCCAGAGCTAATGCATTTTTTATGGTGTGTCTAAAAAATAGTCGATCAAATTGTAATGTTGTTTTCACAATTTTTTTTTCGCAAATAATAAGATTAATAATAAAATCAACAATGGCTATATAAAGAAATACAAGAGCTAATGCTATTAGACCATAACCAAAAAATATTACTATTAACCCTAAAGAACATTTAAGTATGCTAGTAATTATACTAATTATAGCTTCATAGTGCATTCTTTCAAATGCTCTAAATGTCACTCTAAAAAGATTTGATAATGAAGTTATTATCTGAGCAATACCAAAAATATATATCATATTTTTAATCGTATTAGAAAAATTCAATGCATTTATGATTAAAAAAATTGCAGAAAAAATTATTATCGCTAATACCACTCTAATAATTATAATATTATTCAGATATTTGTTTGCGTTTAATTTATCCTTTGCGACTTCTTTTATTAAAAGAGTTTCATACCCGAGATCAAAAAAAACTGAAAAAAGCGCTACAAAAGTAATTACAAATGAATAACTGCCAAAGATAGTTTGACCCAACGTACGAGCAATATAAATTGATAAAATTACTGCTAGGAATGAAGAGATTAATTGACCAGTAAATAATGAAAATATATTTTTTCCAATTTTCCTAATTGAACTCATTTCATCAATTCCAAATATGTAATATAGGTTAAATAAAAAGCTTTTATAAATTAACTGTATTCTTATGTTCTGTTGAAAAAAATCAGCATAATAATTCTTTTCAGCTTGTTTTACTGGCTAATAAAATATAGTAAAGTACTAAATGTTTTATAATCGATAAAAAAACGGAAGTTTAAAAAAATAATACGAACTGCGTAAGTTAAGTTAAAAACAATATTTCATATATAACTCTATTCTCTTAATGAAGGATAAAATAAAAATAATCAATTAGTGAAGCTTAAAATAAAGAATAGTTATAATGGTGTATTAATCACCTAGGATATCTTTCTATTTTTAAATTATATAAGTAATACGCAACTTTAAGGGCTTTAGAATAACTCTTTTCGTATGTATAGCCATGTACTATATCTCCCCCAAATGATAATTTAAATGAATTTATACCTTTTTTTATTGGATCATTTTCTGCCTTATCTTCTGGGAATAATCCTCCAAAGTCAAATTCTTTTATTCCCCTTTCTTTTGCATATTTAATTGCTTCCCATAACATAAGACGATTTGCACTTCCAATTAATTTACTCTTCTCTTTTTCATCTTCAAGTCTTTTTGAAGCACCGATCCACAATTCGAGAGTAGAATCATCCTCAAGGACTCGTCTTCCACCTAATATCTCTCCATTATATTCAGCTACAAATAAAGTTCTATTTTTTATTTTGTTTAAAGTTATGATTCCAGTTCTAAAAATTTTAAATATAGAATTAAAATCTTTTTTTATCAAAAATTTTTTATATATTTTATAAAATTGTTCATATCCATAATTTATACTGATTTTTACGCCTTGCTCATTAGCTTGTTTAATACCCCGTTTTGTATTATGGTGAAATTTTTGCCAAATTGTATCTAAATCTTGAGTTAAATCAATAATTGATGTTAATTTTTCATACCGGACAAATCCTTTAGCTTCAACTTTGTTTTTACAATAAGGAAAGATTAAGAAATCACAACCTTCGATGTCAAAAGGATTTTTTGAAAAATGCACTTCCTTTATATTAAACATGAATATTTTTTTATCAATTACAAGCATAATCTTATTCTCTAAGTATTCCCTATTTTTGTATATATTTATATTAATTTTTTCCTTCTATACATTTTAATCAATTTTTTGTGGTCTAACCTAACATTTTATTTAAAACAGAGTATAATCCTGAAATACAGAACTTAAATGACTTATAATCATATCCAGGTGGTAATCTTCCTAGTTCAAATAAATCTGATTTCATGGTGACCATTTTAGGTATTGCGGTAACTGAACAAATAAATCCATTATCTTTAAGTATCTTTATTATATCTGAATTGTAATCATTAGCAAAACCATTTGGATAACAAAATGTAGTAATAGTTTTATTAAGTCTTTTTTCTATAATTTTTTTTGATTCAACAATTTCTAATTTTGCCTGATCTAATGACAAATTTGTTAATATCGGGTGAGTAACTGTATGTGCACCAAAATCTATTCCATTTTCATTCATTTCTCTAATGTTATCCCATGACATCATAAGATCTTTGTTTAAACCCTTTGGAATTTTTATATCTGATTTCTGAATTAGTAGATTAATCAATTTATTTTTCTTATCCTCAGGAATTTTTTTAAATTTCTGATAAATCATTCGAAGAGAATATGATATATTTTCTATGGAAGGTGGTGAAATATCACCTAAATCTTCGAGTTCAATTTTTTTTAATTTTGTGTTACATAAAATATATCCGATTTTATTCCACCAAAATATTTCATTGGTTTCTATATGTCCTGTTGTTAGAAATATTGTTGCTGGGATTTTATATTTTTTAAGGATCGGAAATGCTTCTGTATAGTTATCTTTATATCCATCATCAAAAGTAATGATTGCTGCCCTTTTAGGTAAGGATTTTTTTTCGGTAATTGCTTGAGTTAGTTTTTCAAAAGTGATAATCTCGTGTGTTTCTTGAAGATATCTCATTTGCTTTTCAAAATCTGATGTATTTATCCTATTCAGTAAATAATCATCCTTTTTATTTCCAATATGATGATATATGATAATGGCAACTTGTAATCTAACATTGCTTTGTATTAAAGAATAGGTAGCTATTAATTTTAAATGATTTAAGATATTGATAATTTCATCGAAGTTGTTTATTACATTATAATCATACATTGTTTTTCACAACTTATTCATTATTTTGTAATTCATCAAACATCATTAAATCTTGCTATAAATGATTTTCTTGAATTAACAGAAATGTTTTTAAGGTCTCTTATATTTTATTTCATGCTGTTCATAAATATTTATAAAAAAAATTATTTATAATGTAAAATTAACCTCATTGGAGCTGAAATCGCATCTTTGGACATAATGAAAAAAAATGGAACATTATTTGTAGCAGAATATCATGGTGAAATATTAGGGGGAATGTTATTTTTCGAGGACGATTCTAAAAAATTAAAAATTAAAATATGCACATACATTAGGATATGCACCCACAAAATATATAAAACTATTAAAGATTTTTTTATTCTAAGATAGCAGGAAATAGTCAATAAGGAGATGGAAAATGGGATACAAAGGCTTAATTGAAAGAGATAAATATTTCATTAATTATAAATTATTAAAAAAATTTAATAATTATTTAAAAAATAAAAAAAATTATATATACTGCATTATAAATACTATGATTTGTAACGCTACATAATGTAGATAAAAGTTAAAAAAAAATTAAAAAAATAAATATTAGGTGGAATATTATGAGGAAAAAGATAGGAATATGGTTAGTATGTATGATGCTAGTGACATCGATTCTAGTTGTTTTTCCAATAGAAAATGTGAAAGCAGTTGGGAAAACTTATTATATCTCCACAACGGGTAGTGACAGCAATTCAGGAACATTTTCCAGCCCCTGGAAGACATTAGAATCAGCGATGACTAGAGTAAGTTCAGGTGACACAGTTTATCTTATGGCAGGTGTTTATTACGATAAAGTCGTTACTACATGGGGTGCTAATTCTGGAACTCTAGGCAATTGGATAACCTATACTGCTTATGGTAATGGTGAAGTTATACTTGATGCAACTGGTAGTACTAATGGTTGGAGTGGTGTTTTATGGCTGGATGGATTAGAATATATCAGATTTAGTAAAATCACTTTCAGAAATTCAGCAAATTTTGGTATCCTTTGTGAATCAGCAGCCGGGAAGACGAGCAATATCATTATTGATAATTGTACGTTTTATAGTTGTTCTGAGGCAGCGATGGTCTTTTTATCAGGAGGTACTCATTCAATGCGTAATATAATAATTGAAAATAATACTATTTATAATGTGATGAATGGTTGGGCTGATGCTTCTCCTGGTCAAGAATGTATATCCTTATGTAATATTGGGGATTTTGTAGTGAAAGATAATTATCTCTATAATTATCGTAAGGTTGGGATTGATGCTAAATCTGGTTGTTTTCGTGGTAAGATCCATCATAATAGACTTAATACATTAGGAGCAGTACCTGGTTTTGCTTCAGGTATATATGTAGACGGTGGGAACACATATTGTAATAATATATCAATTTATTGTAATGTCGTTTGGGGGAATGGTCCAGGCTATATTACTTCAACTGAAAAAGGTGGTACACTTAGTGATATAAAAGTTTATAATAATATTTATTATGGAACATTGAATGGATTTCAAATTAATGGTTTTACTAGTACAGGAAGTCATCTTAAGAAAAATCTTATGTTTATAAGTAATACTGTAGGTGGAAATACAAATATTTGTTTTCAGATTACAGAAGATAATGCTAATATTAAAAATCTTACAATTAGAAACAATATTTTCAATGGAAAATGTGGTATTAATATTGGTTCAGATTTAAATTTAGACTATCATCATGTAGACCATAATCTTTTTAATGTTTTAAGAAGTGAATATTATGGTGATGATTATATAGATGCAAATCCATTATTTGTAGACCAAAATAATAATAATTTTAATCTCAAATCTAGTTCACCTTGTATAAATGCAGGAAATAATCTTTATGCACCAACTACTGATTTTTGGGGAAATAGGAGGGTTGGAACAGTCGATATTGGTGCTATTAAATACCTCTCAGTATCTGATACGACACCACCAACACCAAATCCTTCATCATGGGCTACATTACCATACGATGCAAGCAGTACATCTATCAGCATGTTAGCAACCACTGCAACAGACTCCAGCGGAGGAATACAATACTACTTCGATGAAACAAGTGGTAAC
>JALHTX010000019.1 GCA_022866015.1 Thermoplasmatota archaeon | reverse complement strand
GCAAAAACAATATTTTTTTTCTCTGTACTTTGCATCTTTAATTTGTCTCCAAAAATATTTTTTGCGATTCATTATGAACACTAAGACATATGAAAGAAATAGAAAAACTATTCTAAATAATTTTAAAAATGAGAATCATAAGAAAGTGGTTCTTGAATATTTAGCCCTTAGAGAAACTATTGATAAAATTAGTAATGCCCCACTTGTAGGAGATATGTATGCATTACTAACATTATCCACGTTTTTGAAATCTAAACCATTTGATGAAGTAACACAAGACGATATGATGGAGTTTGATAGATGTATACAGAAATCAGATATGGTGAAGAAATGAAGAAAAAAAAGAAAGGAGGGGAAGTAATAAAACCAGAACCTGTACCTTTTCCTGGCGATATTCCTAACCACCCTTTACGACCGTGGGACCCTGATGACCCTGACGAAGAAAAATACGCAGTTCTGTACGACTTCGACCCATAATGTTTTTTATGTCCCTGATGTGAGTTCATATCAGATAACATGAAAAGTGGTTCATCCACTGGCATGATGAGTGGTTCATACTGTAATTTTAACAAGAAAGCCATCTATTCGTTTATATGACATTTTGCCATTGGCATCTGCAATACCCAATATGTCTATGTCATATTGCCATTTTTCAACATAAACATAGATTATGTCAATGTCACTGTAATATCAGTGTAACGACAATGTCGTAATGTCAATCACAATCAGGTATGAGACCATCTACATAGTAGATGGTCTTAACTGTGGTTATTTTGTGATTAGAAATGTGGTTATATTTGTGATTGGAAATGTGGTTAAAGTGTGGTTAGTATTTGTGATTAGATATGTGATTAGATTGGGATAGAAATGGCAGAGTTTTCCTTTCTTTGAAAAAATAATAAACCTATAACTATAACTAAAGAACCAAGCTTTAACTCTTTTTTCTTTTTTTGTTGAAATGAAACCTGTTTAACAATCAGTTTAACAAATTGTTGTTTTTAAACCATTTATTTTTAATTTTGTTACATATAAACTCCATAAAATTTAAATTAAGATAATTTATACTTCGTTGCAAAATAGGAATTGTTTTTTTTAAGTGGGGGAAAAAATATGTATAAGAAAATAATTGGAATTTTAATTTGTACGCTGTTTATTGGAACTAGTTTTATGAACTGTATAGGTGGAAATCAGCTAAATCAAAATAAAGTTGTATCAGAAAAAATAACATTAAATAATGATGTTAACCAAGAAGAAATAAATGAAAATTCTGTTCCAAAAGAAGAAATTACATTATCTCAGAAAATAGAAATCCTAAAGAGTTATAATTCAGTTCCTTTATATTTCACAAAAAACATAGGTCAGTACCCTGATGAGATTTTATTTCAGACACAAGCCGATGGTGCTACGGTTTATTTATGTAGGGATAAGATAGTCACTGTTTTTCATTCACCAGTTGTAAATAATATCAGTCTTGATGAGAAAGATATGCTTAATCCAGATTTAAATTTTCATGAGGAACAGGTTCGATACAATAGTAGTTATATTGAAACCTATTTTGTAGGAGCAGATCCAGAGGCATCAGTTTCTGGTGAGGGACTACTTTCACATTATAATAATTATTTCATTGGTAATGATTCTAGTAAGTGGTATACAGATGTACCAAATTATAAGTCAGTATATTTCACTAGTATTTATCCTGGTATTGACTTGAAATATTATAATATGAATAATACTCTAAAATATGATTTTATTGTTCATCCTGGTGGAGACCCATTGTTAATTCAGATTAAATATTCAAGGATTGATCAACTCAACTTATCAAAAAATGGGGATTTAAATATTAAAAATAATTTTATTAATATTGTTGAAAAAAAACCGGTCATTTATCAAATTATTGATGAGAAGAAGTACATAGTAGATGGTGAATATAATATAAAAGATAATAATACTTTTAATTTTAAAATAAATTCATATTATAATATATCCTCCTTACTCATTATTGATCCAGAATTAATATATAGCACTTACCTTGGAGGAGAAAGTGATGATTTTAATAGAATGGAAATTTCAGTAGACAATAGTGGCTGCGTATATATAACAGGTCAAACCCATTCT
>JALHTX010000159.1 GCA_022866015.1 Thermoplasmatota archaeon | reverse complement strand
GATCACTACCATCTGAATTATATGTACGCCCATGGATAACACCAAATTTTGTTCTCTCCCAATCAGGTAGAGGAATGTCTATATCCTCTGGTCCTACTCTCTCTTCCCATGCAACAAGGAATCTACCACCACCATAGGCAACATCAGGATCCCAGGCACCCTCAAGATAATTTTTATAAGAAATCATAATATCAGGATTTGTTCTATCATCCCACGTAAAAATCATATCAAAATTGCTTTCATCCTGAGCTGTTGGATCACCATAAAACATATGAACATTCGTATGCCCTGGAGGAACCTGTGGAACGCGAATTAAAACATTTGCTTGTTCACCATTAGTTTTTTCACTTATCCAATAATAAAGATCATTACCCTCTGAATCTGTGAATCTTAAATCATCAAAATCATTTTGCATATCAGAATCATAATAAACAACTAAGTCAAGCACGTAACCCTCAAAAGTTTCACTACCGCTATTGTAAACATCAATTATTTTCATACATGCCCAATCAGGATTATACCAAGCCTCATAAGTATCCTTAATTTTAACTATACCCTCTGTTTTATCAAGAATATAGTTGTATGATTTTGCTGTATCAATTCTTCCTTCATCAAAAAAATCATCTTCCCAATCAATACTTGAACTTCCTGATAATGAATTATTTTCATTTTCACTTAAAGAAGATATTTTAGATGTTGATATAAAAAAAGCTTGAGCTACAGAAGATACCAAAAAAATAGTAACTACAAATATTACAAAAACAGTTTTATAAAATAACGTTTTTTTCATTTTTATTTCACCTCATACCATTCATAATTCCATAAAAGCCATACATCCCAACCACCAGGTAATGGATTATCACCAAGAATCCATATACGAGGTATATGTCCATCTTGAGTATCCCACTGGATAGTCCTTTTAATATTTACATCAGCAGCATTTAACTTAAAACCATATTGATACTCATCAGATGTGGGATCATAGTGATAACCAGTATCAATAAATACTTCCTCAAGTAAGTCATTTGTATAAACTGTAAAATGACCTGTTTGACCCCATTCCCAATCAAAATTCACAATACAACTCGGATTTAAAACAATAGTACTATCTAAAAACATTTCATTTGAATTTGTATCCGACATTGACAACTCAATTTCAGGATTAAAACTAAATCCTTCTGTAGTAACTTTAAAGAAACCAATCTGCCCACGCCCCCATTCAACATCGATGCTACCACCTTCATACATACCAATAGCACCATTAATTTTTGTATCACCTAATTCAAGCTGAGATAGATCTATTATAAGATCCTTATTGACCTCTAACTCAAATATCCCCCCCTGACCGATAGTCCAACTGGTAGAAAGATCAAGATTTATCGCAGAATAATCAATAGAAACAACAAAATCAATAAGTTCAGTAATTTTACCAGTTAAACCAAAGTTTTGAATAGACGATGAATTATAATTAAAAGAAATACCAAAATCATCTGTTGCCACACCATCAACACCAATTTGCAATACCTGTTTTGAAATACTTGTATCAACAATAGTAATACCTAAGCCAAATAAAGAATTCCCATTGGTATCAAGACCCACAGAAACATAATTACTTGAAGAATCAGGTAAATTAAAAGAAGCATAACCATAACCATTATTCATATGCAAATTACCAGTAATTTCCCATTTATCCCATCTAATAGGTACATTAATATTAGTAGTAGTACCACTAGAAAGTTTATTTGCACTAACATAACCATTCAAATTAGGTACATCCAAATAAGCAGAAATATCTAACTTTTCAGGAAAATTAACAACCTCCATAAAAGGAGTATCACTATCAAACAAAGAAACAGCAGCACAACTCAAATCACTACTAATATCTAGATTAATAAAACCTAAAACAGTCTTATCTAATAAAGCAACTTTTAAACCCCACTCAGCAGTAATTGTTTTAGGAAGGCTCTCAAGCTCAACTTTTACAAGTTCATCTTCCTCAATAGAATCCATCATATATGTTACAGAATATTTATTATCGCTTTCATACTTAAAAGAACGCTCACCTAGAACTGTTAAATCAAATGTCATATAAGATGGCAATGGATCAATTAAAAAACTTTGTATAATATTTGATAATGTTCCACCTTCTGCAGAAAACGAAATCTTTGTAGCAGTACCAGCACTACTACCAAAACTATAGCTAATCTTTGCTCTACTAGGTATTGAAGTAATTTGAAGTTCAGCAGCAGGCTCAAAATCAACAGAAAAAACACGATTAAAAGCTTCACTACCAGAATCAGAAACAGTTAGATAACTATTGAAATAGGAAAGCTTGTACTCACCACCAAGATCATAAGGAGTAATCTGCATTCTAAAGACCTTTGGATCCCAGATACTATTTCTACCAAAGAAAAAACGTGATTCGACACGACTAGGACCTTGATCACCCTCTGGAGAAGCAAAACCAATTCTTACACAAAAATAAGATTCACTTTCTGAATTTAATACATCAGAACCACCAGTTTTTTCATTAAATCTAAATAGTATTTTTTCAAAAATATTTTTAAAAAAATCATTTTTCAGATTTTTTATAATATTAATTAACAAATTTTCAAATATAGAAAACGACTTTGATTTTTTTTCTAATAAACTAAAAGGAAAACGTACTTCAAGAGAAACTTCATAATTCACAGTTGTATCAGATGTTGTCTCAAAAGAAAATTCTGTTTGAACAACATCTACATAAGGATCAGATTCACCCTCAACATAAATTTGAGTTCTAGAAAATTGTAGTCCTACAGTTGATTGACCAGGACCAAAATTCAAAGTATAATATCTCCAACCGCCACTTTCAAGCATTAATTTAAAGGTTACAAGATCAATTTCAAGTTTTTTTGAATCTTCTAGACCATCGTATTTAGTATGAACCCAAATACCAAAATCATTAGTATATGTTTTTTCAACTGTTGCTAGAGAAAAATAGTTTTCTTTTTTTTGTATTATTTCTTTGGGTTCTACTATTCTTTCTTTATTTAATTCATTGTTGGTGGTCTGAATAGAAAAAACCATTGGTGATATATTAATACATAACAAGCCTATACTTACTAAAACTATTAGGGCTTTTTTCATATACAAAATTCACCTCGTCTCATCCTTATAAATTAACATACATTAATTTATAGCCAGTAGTATATAAAGCTTGTCATTACTTTTTTTGTCAAACAAAGAAAAAATATTGTTAAAATTAGAATAACAAACAATTTTTTATGATAATTTTTTACAACAATTTTTTTATAACAATTAGCATAAAAAAATTTTAGGATGGTTTGACAGCGTGCCATGAACAGATGGATTTCAAGCAGTGAAGCTTACCTCATAAGAGTTCCGAAGAACTCAAACAAGGCTCTCCACCTAGTCCAAACGTCCAAGCCCCGTGAGGGGTGGTCATCCCATGGGCTCTCGCACCATAGTACCGAGAATCACGTACGCAGGCTTAACTGCCGGGTTCGGAATGAGACCGGGTGTTTCCCCGCCGCTATGGCCGTCAAACCATCATAAATATGATATGATGAAATTTTGAAATACGCAACCTGTCTAACGATTGAGCCAGTTAATGAGCGATTAGTAGCTATCAGGCTGAACACGTCGCCGAAGCTTCGTGCTTACACCCAAGCCCTATCAAACGAGTCTTTTACTCGAGCTCTACGATGCCTCGTTTTAAGGTGGGCTTCATGCTTAGATGCTTTCAGCATTTATCCCTTACAGCGTGGCTGCCCAGCATTGCCCTGTCGGACAACTGGTAAACTAGTGGCTATAGGCCCCTGTTCCTCTCGTACTAAAGGGCCTTTCCCTTCAGGCATCAACACCTCTAAAAGATAGCAACAAACCTGTCTCACGACGGTCTAAACCCATCTCACGATCCGCTTTAATGGGCGAACAACCCCACCCTTGGCAGCTGCTGCACCGCCAGGATGCGGAGAGACGACATCGAAGTAGCAAGCCTTCAGGTCGATATG
>JALHTX010000158.1 GCA_022866015.1 Thermoplasmatota archaeon | reverse complement strand
GAATGGGTAGGCCCGGAATACACGCAGACGCTGTATGAGATCATAGCATACCTTTGTTACACTGACTATCCCATTCACTTAATCTTTTGTCTGGTAGGAACAGGGAGAAATGGTAAAGGAGTTACACAGAGACTTTTAGAAACGATGCTTGGAACTCAAAATGTTTGTGCAAGAAAAATGGATGAAATAGCTAAAAATCAATTTGCCAAAGCTGATTTATACTGTAAATACGCAAATCTTTCAGGAGAAATGCGATATGAGGACATCAAAGATAATACACTTATAAAAGAGTTATCAGGAGAGGACATTATTACAGCAGAAAGGAAGTTCAGAGACCCATTTGAATTTAGGAACTACACTAAACTCATATTTTCCACAAATAATCTTCCGCCAAGTTTAGATATGAATGTGGGATGGTTAGACAGAGTTATATTCTTTGAATTCCCCAAAACATTTGATTCAAACAATAAAAACACAGATAAAAATTTATTAGGTGATTTAAAACAAGAAGCAGAAGGACTATTGATTTGGAGTTTAAAAGGGTTACAGCGATTATTAGAAAACAAAAAATTCAGCAATCAACCAGACTATAATACCACAGGAGAAAGATGGGAGAGAAGCATAGATACAGTAAAAACATGGTTCGAAGATAGACTTGAAATAACAAAAGACTATACAGAAAAATCAAATGATTATATAGATAATTTCTTCAAAGATTATTCCGAATGGTGCAAAACTAATATGTTTTCTCCAGAATCAAGAATTTCTTTTGGAAGAAAACTACAAAATTATGTATATAAACTCAATGACCGCTTTGTTCACATTGGACGGAAGCAATCAAATGGCGTAGATAAGAAAATTTTATATGGGGTAGAACTAAAATGTTAAAAAACAGGGGGTATCTTCCTGATCTTCCTGCACCCTACCAATAGGAGAAAAAACACCAAATTAGTATAGATGATTTCAGGTTTTATACTTTAAAAAGTTTTGGAGATAATATATTAAGATATAAAATTGAAAATCATCTCCCTTTTTAGCATCATTTTTGGTACTTTTAACAGGAGAGAAATGCAAAACAGGGAGATAAAAAAAATCAGTATAGATGTATCTCAATTTGATGAAAAAAGGAGTAATGGAACTATGATAAAAAATGAAAGCAAAAATTTTACAGCAAATTGTATTGAGTTGGTGATCCCTATTTGTTTTACTGCGGGTTTTTTTCAAAGATATAAGCATACACATAAAATAGTCCATAGTACATTTAAATAAAAAATAAAAATACTTTACACTAGAGAGCGCAAAATACCCTATTTTTACAATATTTTCTCTTGTTACATGACACGAAACATATTCCAAAAAGGTTAACAGAGATTTAAGATACTTTACAGTTAAAAATTTACTATATGCCAATTTTCCTTTGTCGTTTTGCGGGTTTTTTTTATAAAATAAGAATTTTTAAAATATATTACTTTCAACGATGATTTTTTTTAATCTAAGCTCAGAGTTTTCCTTTCTTTGAAAAAATACTAAAACAATACTACATTAACTAAAATAAACAAAGTTCTTTTTCTTTTAATAAAATCAGTTTTAATTAATGATTAAAAAAAAAAAATATAACTTTTATTAGTTAATCTTTCATAAATGTTGCAGACTCTGAAATATTTTAAGAGATAACTATAAAAATTATGTGAGTGATTTTGTTAATTAAGATTAATATTATTTAGGTTAAGTTTATTTATCGATATATTTTTTTAGTTGCATTAAATTGGGTTTAAAACAATGTTCATTTCATTATCTCCGGGGTTGCGATCAGTTGATGGTGTTGAAGTAATAATTTTTACACTATTTGTATGGGTAACACTTAAATATCCTAAGAATATTTCATGAAGAGCAGCTTGAAAATCTTGCCATGTTGTTATTGTTTTTACCCACCCTGCTATGTATGGTGGTGCTATATAACCTGGTTGAGGCCAGACTATTTTATTTTTTAACCAATAAATATCAGGACTTGTACCTACACCAAGGGAATCAAACTGATCTCCCTCATTGGTCATTTGTAGTCTATTTATTAAATATGATGAAGCATTCACTGCACTTTTAAGAGCAGGATTCCACCAATTATAAGCCCAATATTCACTCTCAAAACTATCATTGAGTAATTCTTTTGTATTAGTTTTAATATTAACATCATCAATCCAAACATCTTCGCCATTTTCACAAAAGCTTTCTAATAGGATTTTAAAGTTTTGTTTAAAATATTGTGAATCAGTGATTATTTGATGATAATGAAGCCATGTATCTTGCGTACCACCACCTAGATTTGCAATAAGATTATATTTAATTCCATTATAATAGTATAGAAGTAAGTCATTATCATCAACCCAATGCTTACCTTGCAAATACCTATCTTCAGTATTATGTAATCTATACCAAAAATCTACAGTAATATTTGTTGCTCCAGTTGTATTTATATCGTTGCTGTAAAAATCTCCACTCCTACTATTATCTGATTTAGCTGAATAGCTACCAGTATGAGCATAATCGTTTCCTTTAATCCAACCATTATATCCTTGATATGTTGCGTTATATCCATTTTTCCAGTAGCAGTTAGCAACACCATCTGTAATTAAATTGACTATCTGTCTTGTTTTAGGATCAAATCTTATGGAGTTACGTAATTTATCTGCAGCAAGTCTAATACCACAATCCATTGGTGTATTACCACCGATTTGTTGAATATTCATAATTTGATTTCCAATACTTACATAGTTATCCTTTGTAACAGCAATTGGTCCTAATTCTAGTTGTGCTTTCGTTTGACCAAATTGGATTACTGTAAGTTCTATGTTTCCATCATGTGGGAATATACTTGAATTCTCAACTGAATTAGCAAGACCTGTTTTCATAGTATTCCAATCACTAGATGAAATACTACCCGAGCCATCAAGTATCATAGCTAACTGAGTTGCCTCTGATGTAAGTACAACAGTTGTTGTAAGTGTAAGACATGCAGATTCACCAATATCCAGATAATTTATATTCCATATTCCTGTATGGTTGTTATAAAAACCGCGTGATGTTACATTATTAAAATAGGAAAAACTACCCGATAAAATATTAAGTATTTCAATATTTACTGCAGGTGTACCAATGATAGAATTTGTTACACAGACTGTAAAATAAACTTTTGATCCAATATGTGGACTCATATTATCAGCAGTAATATTAATTTCTAAATCAGTTTCTGGATATACATCAAGAGTTCCTATAAATACAAGTGAGTTGCTATCGATATCTGTGACATGAATATAGGGAGTGAAATAACTTCTAATGTTACTGAGATTATAAGAAAATGGATAGATTACTCTCTCCCCGATGTTCCATTCTCCATCTTTTATTGCATCTGCATCTAAATAATTTCTTACCAAAACCGTCTCGTTCTTAATACCCATATTTATAGTAATTTCGGTATCTAAGCTTAAGGGTTCACCTTTCTGATGTTCTATTACCAGATTGTTATTCTCAATATAACTAACAATCGTTACATTTGGAGGATTACTAGGTGGTGGAATCGATAAAACATTGAAATAGATAACACTGAATGACGAAACCATAATACTTAACAAAAAAACTGATCCTATCACTTCTGTTACTGCTTTGTTCTGTTTAATATGATATCTACAAGGCTTAAATTTATTATTAACCTTTATTTTTGACATCCCATCTCTCCTTTTAACCCTCCATATAAAATATTAACAGATATTTTTGTTTCTTCAGTTGGCGTAATAGCTTTTATTTGTTTATCAATAGTTCTTATTTGTTTATTAATAGCTCTTATTTGTATATCAAAATCATCCATTTTTCTATATTTTATTCTCATCATTTCCCTCAAGTTATACTTTCTCGAAAATAGTATTTAAAACTTTGCTGTCATTTTTCTATAAATGATATTTGTTCAATTTGTTATTTTGATAAATAATTATTTATATCAACAGGAAAAATTTTAGAGCATGTTTCTAGTCCAACAGGAGAGAATTGCTCATCATCTTTCTCCTCTTCTTTGTAGTGTAGTCTAGTGATATCTAGGCATCTAGAGGAGTGGAAGTAACACCCGAAGCGTTCATTCTTCTATTCTCTGTCTTTGTTGCAATTTACTAGGAGAAAAACAGTGTCTATCACCAAAAAGGCATAGTGGGATGTATCCCTCAAGTGCTAAATGCGTTAAAATAGGCGTTTCCGAGCTTTTAAAACGATTTTAGACCGCCAGTTTTAACGTGCTTTGTAGCATCTAAAAACAGGTCTTTTTTTAATCTCTTTAGTGTACATCTAAAAAGTTTACAAAACACAAATTCTTTACACCTTTTTTATGTATCACTTTACACGTTTCATATGGAGAAATTTCCCTTATTTTCTCTTTTTAGGTGTAAAGTTTACACTTAACAGATTTTTTGTGTCAAGTTTTTTATGTCATTTACTTCGAGAAACATGTCTCTTTTTTTATTCCCTAGACATTGAAAAACTTTACAACTAATTTTCCGTTAAGGGTCGCTGAATTTCGTTTCTTATGCGGGTTTTTTAGCCCATTTTATAATATTATATAACACATAAAATATAGGTCATTTTCTCCTGTTGTATCAACTTCGGTTCACCGAGATTGATATACAATGTCATGGTGGCATTATGTCTTAATATATTAATAAAGAAATATAAATCATGGCAACGTAATACGTAATATTGGTATAGTATTGGAAAATATACAACATATATACACTCACGCAAACAAACGCCTATGTTTTGAAGTACGAATCACTATATACCATGTTATACATTAATCGTATAATGATAGCGTATAATGATAGTAAATATTACGTGTTATGTGTTTTATTCTAGGTGTATCACGTATTACGATTAACAATGCAATGTGTTACGAGTTATATTCTGTGTGTTACAATTTAAAATCAATAAATGATATAAGATATGTGGGGGAATTTTTTCCTACCTTAAAACCTACAATTTCAACTTTAATATTTTTTCTTTACCTAAAGATACTTTGTGTCGTTTTGTAATTCTAACAGCCAAACTTTAAATAACATATGTTACAAAGGTTATCAGTATAATGTTGTAGATATAGAAGGAAGGTTTTGATTTTTAATCTGGTGGGTTAAATTTCAAAAACTATAAATATGGAAGTATATATCTACGGTTATAACTCACATATATATATGAGGAGAGTATGGGAAATATGAAAGCAAATAGAAAATTTAAGAAAGAAGATAAAGCAGTATCAGCTGTTATTGGTGTAATTTTAATGGTCGCAATAACAGTTGCGATAGCAGCAACAGTTTATGTCTATGTTAGTGGAATGCTCGGTGGTGGAGCTCAAAAAGCACCAAGTATGGCATTTAACAAAGTAACTTCTGGGACTAAGGGATTAACACTCGTAAGCGCAGACTCTGGTTTAAAGTGGAATGAATTCACAATTAGTGTTAATGGTACTGCATATACTGCATTTGGCAGTGTTGCTGTTACAGCAGGAGCTTTTATTCCAGCAGCTGGTGCTCCAAGTTATATCAAGGTAATCCACATAGCTACAAACACATTAATGGGAAACTGGACTTTTTACTAATTAAGTAAAACGTACTATCTAAAATAACTTAAACATCTTTTTTTTTATTTTTTTTAAGATTTTTTAATAATTTTTTATAGCATTTTTAACAAAAACTTTTAAACCACAAAACAAGATACTAACAAAGGTTACCGTATAACCTATTCTCTCAAAAATAAAATTTTGAGAAAACTTATGTCTGCATGGAGTAGCTTTCACAGACATTAAATTATACGGCAACTTTCCCAATTGCCTTATTTTCTTCATTAACCGAACATTTATCATAAATGTATCCTTTGGTGAGGAAAAATGTCACATCAAATACGTTTTTAAAGGAGTATTTGTTACAAAATTGTAGTTTAAGGGATAAAAAATGTCAGATGATTATAGTAGACGTATGGCTGAATTACAAGCAGAAAAAGATTTTGCAGAAAAGGAAGAAGAAAAACGTAAGAAAATAAAACAAGAAGAAGAAAGAAAAAGACAAGAAGAAGAGAGACTAAGACAAGACGCAATTGAACGTGAACGAAAATTAAGAGCAGAATATGAAAGGTTAAAAAGGCAAGGGTGGACTTTGGCACCTTATGAAGAATGGAAAAGAAATAAATGGCTTTAATAAATATAAGGAACGTGAAAAAATGGAAAAAAAAGATATAAAAATAAAATCTATCAAGCCTCATCTTGTAGAACCAAAATATATTAAACCAAAATATATCAAACCAAAAAAATGATAAATCATAAATGTTTGAAAATCAAGCAACCCCACTTGTTGAAAAAACTATAATTTTTGGAAAAACGGCACATTAAATACGTTTTTAAAGGAATATTTGTTACAAAATAGTAGTTGGTGAGAAAATATGGTGTGTCCACTCTTTGTTGATTTTACACGGATGTGTCTTAAAAAATTCCCTGTGCTAGTCAAGTTCACAACTCTTCAAACTTGTGATTCAGACCAATATGCTGATTGTCCTGTTTATCTGTTATGCAATAGCAACTTTAATTGCAAGTATCTGCCTAGTTGTTCAAAACAATACCACGAAAAATCGCCGGAACTCGTCCAGGATATTTTTGATAAAAAAGATGCATCTGAAGCCTTGAAAAATATTTGGACGAATTACTGTTTATCACCAGAGAATTCGAAAACCTGTGCGAAATATCAACTCTATTCCAAAAGGGAAATACCACCTTTAGAACTACAGCCGGATGGTAGTATAACGAATCCATCTGATTTTTTAAATAAGAGGAAACATATCATACATCCACCAAAGTAAAAAGGAGGAGAATCTAAAATAGTACATTAGAGCTGTTCTTTGTTGAAAAACTATAATTATAAGTACACGTATATAATAACATGAAACGAAAACTAACTCTTACCATAGACGAAGACGTCCTCCAAAAGACAAAAAAATCAAGAGTAAACATTAGTCAACTAGTGGAAAATTTCTTAAAATACGGAGTTTATTATAAACTCCCCTCCCGAAGCCACAAGGATACCAAGCTACTCCACAAAGCCCAATAAATAAAAAACTTGAATATAAACTAGTTTAAAAGATGTTATTATTAAAAAAGAAAAAAATTAGCTTATTATAAAGCTTTAAGTTGTTTTACAAACTCTGTGTATTTCTGTTCAAGTATTTTTGCAGATTCAACAATTACATCTTTTGCGGTAAGTGAACCATCTGTTTCGAAACTAAATGTAATTTTTGTTGGGTCGTGTTTAACTGTTATAAAATCAATTTTTTCTTTATCAATTATTGATTCCAAGGCAGGTAGTTTTGTTTCATCTTTTAAAACAATTTTATCATTTTTAATATCAGCTATGCCCTCAGGTAATTTTTTAATTATTCTTTTAACATCCTCGATTTTACTTTTATCGAACTCAATTGATATATCCATACGATATGCTGGTGCTTGTACTGACTGCCATTTAGCATGATCTTTTCCACGCCCTAGAACTGCTTCAACTTCAAGTATAAGCCTTTGTTCACCATACAATCTAACAATTGGTATCTTATCCTCTGTTATTTTCCAACTTTTCTCAGATGCTTGAAGATCTCCTGATAAAACTGTTCCTTCTCCTTCTTTACTAAGAGTATATCTTACGGTACAGTTTGGACATCCTTTTCCTTTACATACACATTGGTCCTTAAAAGTTAACAGACTAAGATCTGTAGGAATTGGAATTAAACCTAGACGGTGCGAAATTATTTCATCAAAAAGTGCACTCGTATTATCATATATGACAACACCGTCTATAGCAAGCTTTGGAAGTTCTGATAACATAATTCGTCTAAGTGAGTTTATAAAATAAAGTTGCGTATCTTCAATTTTTAACACTGCTTTTTTAGGTTTAAGCTCCTTTATATCAACTTTCATATTTTTTTCTCCTTAAATTCTTCTACCGCGTCGTCCGCCTTTTTTCCTGCACCCATCATGTGGTAATGGTGTTACATCCTCGATTTTTCCTATTTTAAGACCGCTGCGAACAAGTGCACGTATTGCTGCTTGTGCTCCACGACCAGGTGTAGATCCCTTGTTACCGCCTTGTCCACGGACTTTGACGTTTAATCGATCTATTCCTTTCTCAAGTATTTGTTCTGCGACTGTTTGTGCAACCTTCATTGCTGTATAAGGTGAACCTTCGTCTTTTGCAGATTTTGTAACCATACCGCCAGAGCAACGGGAAAATGTTTCAGCTCCGGTTAGATCTGTAACTGTGATAATTATATTATTAAATGATGCAAAAATATGTGCAATTCCTAGTTTTCCCATTATTTTTCCTCCTCATTTTTTTCTTTTTTTACTTCTTGTGGTTTTTTTTCCTTTTTTATTTCTTCTTTTTTTTCTAGTTTAACTGGCTGTTGTTTTTTATCATCTTTTTTCATTGACTCTTCTTTTATTTCTTCTTTTTTCTCTGGTTTAACAGGTTGTTCTATTTTATCGTCTTTTTTAACTATTTCTTCTTGAGGTTTTTTATCTACTTTAATTTCCTCTTTTTTTTCCTCAGGTTTTTTCTCTATTATTATCTCTTTTTTAACAGGCATTGATTTAAACTCAGATTTTGGTCTTGCTGGATGAGTCATATCATTTAAAGGAGAAGAAGGTGTATAACCTATTTCACTTTCTTCCTCTTTTGTAATAATATATCCTGGAATTGTAACTTTATGATCACCAACTAGGATATGACCATGCGTAATAAGCTGTCTTGCTTGATTAGGAGTACTTGAAAAACCTTTCAAATAAGTAAGTGTTTGAAGTCTACGGCCAAGAATAGATTCTGTATCAAGTGCAAGAACATCATCTAAAGTGCAATTTGCAGGTAAAATACTCATACGATTAAGATGTATAAGTAACTGGTTGCTCTCTTTTTTACTTTGAACATTCCCGGTTTGTACTTTTGCAAGAAGCTCTCTTGCCTGCCTACGATATTTTCTAAGACGAGTTTGGGCTTTCCAAATTTCTCTTTTATTTTTCAACCCATATTTTTTAACTAACTCGTTTTCTTGTTTTATCCTGTCTGCTTGCCATGGATGACTAGGTTTATCATATTTTTTCCTGGAAAACTTTGGTTTACCCATAGATTACTATTCCCCCTTTGCCTTACTACTAGTTGGTGCTTCTTTCTTCTTTGATACTCCCAGTGCTAAACCTTTACGGTTGTTTGATTTAGTTCGTTGTCCTCTAACAGGTAACCCTCGTTCATGTCTTATACCTTTATATGATCTTATTTTCTTCATAATGTTGATTTCATCACGCAGACGTATATCAATTTCATTTCCAATTAAATGTATATTTTCACCGCTATCGTAATCTTTTCTGTGATTTAACATCCATGCAGGAGCACTACTTGAAATACTATCTATTGCGCTTTGGAGTTTTTCGATTTGTGCATCAGAAAGATCACCGACTTTCATATGGCGATTTATTCCTGTTTTATCAGTAATAAGTGTTGCCATGTGAAGCCCGATTCCTTTGACTGTTGTAATACCAT
>JALHTX010000157.1 GCA_022866015.1 Thermoplasmatota archaeon | reverse complement strand
TAAAAATGATATAAAGGTTTTTTTTCTATTGGATCTGAGGCTATTGATGAACAAAGCCCATAAATCAAACTGTAAAGTTTACCCTCTTTGTTTTGTCTAACACCACAAATACCAGTATTGCCCTCAAGTATCTTACAATTATGATTGCAGAGATGACATTGAACCTTTAAATCATCTAATTTTTTGTAAAAACTTGCTTCTTTTATCATTTACGAGTAGTAAAAAACACAACAGTTGTTTAAAAACCTATTGCCCAAGAACAAGCCCTTTCATATTAAAAAGATTACCAGCTCTAGGATATTGATCATTAATCTGAGGCTCCATCTTATTGTAATCTTTAAGCTCTTCAGTATTTTTCAAAACATACCTAGCATAATAAAATGCTTCTTCAACAGAAACACTACCATCTTTAAACAAATTCAGACGAGTAGGACGACCAGTATCACGAAAACCAGGTCTAAAACCATCAGCATCACCTGTTCTAATACCCTCATACCATAGCTGGGTAAACAAAGGACCATATTGAAGACTTGCATAACCTATACGAAACTTACTTGTACCTGCTATAACAACACGACCAGGATTTGAAATACTAGATATAAAAACTTCCGGGAAACTAAGAATTGTTTTATCTGCAAAACCACCACTAAAACAAGCATCAACAATAATACAAGTCTTACGGGATTGAAGAAAAGTAAGGGCATCATCAAGTTCTTTATCAGTCATTATCTCTTCACCCCAGAGGAAAAAAGCACTTCTTTCGAAAATTTTTCCACCAGTAAGGGTATTTTCATTGTCGCCGTAACCATGACCAGAAACCCAAATAAATACTTCACTATCTTCAAATTTGTTTGATTCATTTATAATATACTTTAGTACAGATAGAACAATTTCTTTAGTTGCCGCTGAATAAGTAATGTCGTATTTATGATAACGTTGCTGTAGAGTTTGGATTTTTTCACCCAAGCCATTATTATTTCTAACCCAACCATCATCAAAAAGAATAAACATATTAGATGTTGGATAACTATAGTTTTCAATGAAATACTCCACCATTTCTTCAGCTAAATATAAACCACCATTACCAAGCTTACTTTCTTCATCTTCAGGAAAATTTGCAGCAACTATGAAAATTGCCCATTTATGAGAATCAGATTTAACAACCTCAGGGTTAAAAACCTCAACTGTTATTATATCAATATCAGAAAAAACCACACCATCCCATGCACGGACAGAAATGTTGTAAAAATCATCCTTTAAATTAAATATATTCCAAGTGTAACTCCATTGACTAGTACCTTCAACCTCAAACCATGTTTCATCAATCATCATTTCGACTTTTTTTATTGTTTGATTACCATTAGGATCATTTGCAATACCTGAAATTGTAACAATCTTTGAAACTTTTGAACCATCAGTTGGATATTGTATTTTAACTGTTGGTTTATCATTGTAAAATTTTTCTTCTTTAAAATAACCTGAAAAAACAGTAAATACTAATAACACAATGATTAATATTGATATTATTGGAATGATTGTTTTTTTGATTTTCATAATTTATACAATATATATTCTATATTTTATAATATAAAAACTTTATTTAACGCTTGTATCCAAATAATTATTCAAAAACTTTATGATATACCTTTTGTTTTCGCAAAATAAGAACTGGGGCGATACATTTGAAAAAAATGACATATGCTGATAGTGGAGTAGATATCTTAAAAGAAAACGAGGCAATAAAACAAATAATTTCTAGTTTTAAAACAAAAAGAAAAGACAAAATAGGAAAACCAATGGGTGGACACTACGCTGGAATGATAGAGTTTGGTGAAAATGCCCTAGTTTTATGTACAGATGGAGTTGGAAGTAAAGTATTAATTGCCCATGAGCTAAAAAAATATGATACAGTTGGAATCGATTGCATTGCAATGAATGTAAACGACGCAATATGTGTTGGTGCTGAACCACTTGCATTTGCAGATTATCTTGCAATTAACGACCCAAAACCTGAAATCACAAATGAAATAGGTAAAGGACTTGAAAAAGGAGCAGCACTGTCAAATATATCAATAATTAGTGGTGAAACTGCATCACTACCTGAGATAATAAACGGTTTCGATCTTGCAGGAACCTGTCTTGCATATGTAAAAAAAGATAGAATTGTCTTGGGTGAAAAAATAAAACCTGGTGATGTAATAATTGGACTTTCTAGCACAGGTATTCACTCAAATGGTTACTCACTTGCAAGAAGAGTAGTAACGGAAAATAATTTTTCATACAGAGAGGCTTTTCCGGGTGATATTTATCCTGGTAAAACAATAGGAGAAATATATCTTAAACCTACTCAGATTTATGTAAAAGAAACAGTAACCCTACTCAAAAAAATAAATGTACATGGAATTGCACATATAACAGGTAGCGGACTTAGAAAACTAAAAAGAATAAACAAAAATGTAAAATTTGTAATTGATGACCCATTTGAACCACAACCAGTATTCAAATTCATACAAAAATATGGAAATATAGATGATTGCGAAATGTATCAGACCTTTAACATGGGAATGGGGCTTGTAATTATTGTATCAAAAGAAGATGTAAATGAGTCATTAAAGATTTTGAAAAAACATAGTATGTCTGATGTTAAAATTGTTGGTAGAATCGAAAAAGGAAAAGATGTTTTACACGAACCACTTAATCTAAAATTCTAACTTAAAAGAAATAGATATATCAAACTTAGAATTACTGGCTGATGAACAAAATATATAACCAGTGAATATCTGCCTAAAAAACAAAAAAGTTTTACAAGTTTAAACCTAGAAAAATCATTGATATAAAAATTTCTTTTATTATCTGAATACAAAATATTTCCAATAAAAATACCTATTAAAACCACGCCAAACCACGGTAGAATTGGAAAATAATCAACAGTATAAAATCCTCTTGGAACAAACCCAAGCCATAAAAACCAGTTAAAATCAAAAACCATTGTTTTAAGAACTACTCCAATAAAAACTAAAATGGCACCTAAAAATAAATTACTAAACCTATATTTTAAAAAAGGAATTGAAAAAATTATTGAAAGACCAATGCAATGCAACACTCCAAATATTATAAAACCACGACCTAGATAAAACCAAGTAAAAATAGTAATAATAAGACCCAGACAAAAAATCATTATTCCCCTTTGAATAAATTTTAACCAAATTTGTCTTTTTGATAAAACATTTATAACCCTAGAATAACTAAGAGACAGAGAAACTCCAACAAGCAAAAGAAAGATAGTTCCAATAGAATATAAAAATAAAAGAATTAAACCAGAGTAAAGATTTATTTTAACAATACCTAAAAAAACAAGATCAAATAATATGTGAAAAATTATCATCATTATAATTGCAATACCACGAAGAAAATCTATCTCCCAGAATCTTTCATTTTTAGTTTTATTCACAAAAAGGTAAAACAAAATAGTTTATTTAAAAAAATTGTTAAAAAGTAGCGGGGAATGGATTTGAACCATTGGTCTACGGGTTATGGGCCCGTCGGGATTTCCTGGCTACCCTACCCCGCTATAAAATATAGGTAACCTTCCTATTTTCTTTTCGGAATAACATTTCTTGTACTTAAACTTAATACATTAAAAATAATTGATTCCTATAAAAATATTTATTAACTATAGTTCTGATAGATAAATGGGGTTTTGAATTATGGAAATTCAAACTCATCTCATTAAAAAAGTTGCAAATGATCCTAAGTTTTGTACAAATTGTAATAAACAGATTCTTAGAGGAGATACTTATCATTTAGAAGAAGGTATCAATCAACATATCCATTCACTTTTGGCACGTAGTTTTTGTTCAGGTTGCTATGCAAAATATGGTGAAAAAAAACTTTTAAAGGGTAACGAATAAACATTAAAGGTAAGTTAATATTTTTTACAAAAAGTTTTATGAGTGATATGTATATTATTGGTCTCCAGTTTGATGCAGGGGTACCCGAGCGGTCAAAGGGGCAGGGCTTAGGACCCTGTGACGTAGGTCTTCGAGCGTTCAAATCGCTCCCCCTGCACTAATACTTTCTTTGGTTGAGTAAACTTGAAAATCATAGCATTTACAGGTATGCCTTTTTCAGGTAAAAGTGAAGCAGTGAAAATTGCTAAAGAACAAAATATACCAGTAATCAGAATGGGTGATATGGTCTGGGAAGAAACAAAAAAACAAAATCTTGAACTAAACGACAAAAATGTTGGCACAATTGCAAATAATATGCGTAAAAAATATGGGATGGACATCTGGGCAAAAAAAACAATTGAAAAAATAAAAAAAATCAAAAACACAGATATTTTAGTAATCGATGGTGTTAGAAATCTCGAAGAAGTTGAAACTTTTAAAAAAAAACTAGGTGATGATTTTTTACTTGTCGCAATTCAAGTCTCAGATAAATTACGCTATAAACGTGCAATGAACAGAAATAGAAAAGACGACAGCAAAGATTTAGCAAAAATCAAAGAGCGTGATAATCGTGAAATCAGTTGGGGTTTAAACACAGTTATTGATTCTGCAGATATGATAATTTCAAACGAAGGTTCTCTTGAAGAATTACATAATAAGATAAAGCAGGTTTTTGTATAGCAAAACGATAAACTTATTTAGGGTTTGTTTGATGTTCGGCTAAAAGGGGAAAAATATTTTATGTTTGAAGCAAAAGTTACAATTGGTCTAAAAAAAGGTATATCTGATCCTGAAGGTACAAATACATTAAAAGCATTAAAATTGCTAGGTTTTGATAATGTAGTTGAAGCAAAGACTACAAGAACAATTGATTTATTAATCGATAGTAAAAACGAATCTGATGTTAAAAAAAGTGTTGAACAGATGTGCCAACGCTTGCTTACTAATCCTGTTGTTCATACTTACGAGATAAAGGTTGTAAAAAAGTAGATTTAATCGGGGTGACTATTGGTGAATATCGATAAATTGTTTAACAGGAAAACTGACAAGTTTGAATGCTATGAAATTGATGTTTTTTCTGCATCTGATGCTGAACTGGTCGAAATTTCAAATAAGATGGGGCTTGCACTTGCCTTACCTGAGATGAAAAACATACAATCTTATTTTAAAAATAAAAATCGACTTCCAACGGATATTGAATTACAAGCTTTAGGCCAAGCTTGGAGCGAACATTGTTGTTATAAATCAAGTAAAATTCCTTTAAAAAAGTACGTTTTTGGAATCGCAGAAGACAAAATTGTTGCTCGTGAAGATGCAGGAATAATTGATTTTGATAAAGATCATTATTATTGTGCCGCATTAGAATCACATAATCATCCCAGTGCAGTAGAACCATATGGTGGTGCTGCAACTGGTGTAGGCGGTATTGTTAGAGATGTTTTATGTATGGGTGCACAACCCATAGCATATATTGATCCATTGTTTTTTGGCCCACTCGATTTACCACAAAGTGAACTACCAAAAGGTGTAAAACATCCAAGGTTTTTATTTAAAGGAGTTGTCGACGGTATTCGTGATTATGGTAACCGCATAGGTATACCGACTCTTTCAGGACAGGTATATTTTCATAAGGGATACACTAGTAATTGTCTGGTAAACGTCGGCTGCATTGGTATACTAAAAAAAGAAGAGCTTATACATAGTTGGGCAAAAGCACCTGGCAATGTCTACGTTTATGTTGGTGGAAAAACTGGTCGTGACGGTATTCATGGTGTAACATTTGCAAGTGCAGAACTAAAAGATGATAGCGAAAAAAGCAGTAGATCTGCAGTACAAGTAGGCGATCCTATCACAAAAGAACCGGTAATTCATGCAACACTTGAATGTAATCGCAAAGGACTTCTTGAAGGTCTTAAGGATTTTGGTGGTGGTGGCCTTTCTTGTGTTAGTGGAGAGCTTGCTTATGCTGCAGGTTTTGGTGCTGAAATTGTTCTTGATGATGTGCCACTTAAAGAGGAAGGTCTTTTACCTTGGGAGATATGGATATCTGAAAGCCAGGAACGTATGATGTTTCTTGTTGCACCTAAAAATGTTAATGAAGTTCTACATATCTGTAAACAATGGGACGTAACCGCAGCGGTTGTTGGACAAGTTATTGCTGAGAAAATAACACGTGTCATCTATAAAGGAGTAAAAATCCTTGAGATGGATATGGATTTTTTCACTGGCGGTCCAGTATATGATACATGTCAGCGTCCTTTTGTTATTTCTACGCAAAAAGAAAATATTGATCCTAAGTTTGATATGCAAAATCTTAATGATATCTTAAAAAAACTACTTGGCAGTTTTAATATAGCAAGTAAAGAATGGGTTATACGCCAGTACGACCATGAGGTACGTGGTAACACTGTAATAAAACCTTTGCAGGGTAAAATTAATTTTGAATGTAATGGCGATGCAACTGTTTTAAAACCACTTGAAGAAAGTTTCAGGGGTCTTGCAGTAACTGCAAATATTAACCCACGGTTTATGGAACGGGATCCTTACTGGGGCGCATGTTCTGCCATTGATGAAACTTGTAGAAACCTTGTATCAGTTGGTGCTATTCCCGATTCGCTTTTAGATTGTCTAAACTTTGGTAATCCTGAAAAACCTGAGAAAATGGGTGAGTTTTATGAGGCGTGCAGGGGCTTAGGTGACGCTGCACGTGAATTAAATCTACCTTATATGAGTGGTAACGTAAGTCTCTATAATGAATCAGTAAAAACATCGGTTCCACCAACACCTCAGATAATGGGCATTGGAATTGTTCCTGATATTCGTAAATGTGTAACCTCTGATTTCAAAAAACAAAGCAATTATATTTATCTGGTTGGTAAAGAAACCGATAAAGAAATGGGTGGTTCAGAATACTATAATGTCATAAAAGTTGATGGAGGAGTTGTTCCTAAAACAGATATAAATATCTTGAAAAACTATATGAAAGCAATACTTATGGCAATTGACAAAAAACAAATTGTCTCTTGTCATGATATAAGCGAGGGTGGTCTTGGTGTATGTATTTCAGAGATGTGTATCGGCGGAGATATCGGTGCACAAATAAATTTAAGCAATGTTTCAAAAAATTTACGATCAGATTTTAAACTGTTTTCAGAAAGTAATACTAGGTGGGTTGTTGAAGTTGAAAAAGAAAAACAAAAAAATTTTGAAAAAACATTAAAAGAAAATAAAACACCTTTTGTTAAAATCGGTGAGATAAAATCAGATAAAATAGTGATAGAAGACAACGGTAAAAAAATAATTGACCAAAAAATAAGTAATTTAAGAGATATCTGGAAAAACACAATTTGGAATATAATGGGATAGAAACTATTAACAACTCTTTTTTTATTTACTCTTTTTAGTGATGAACGAACCCTTTCTGAGACCTTCTGGTCTGTGATGAATATCTTGAGTGCTGAAAAAGTAATTATTAGATATGCTCGCTGAGCATATCTGCAATTTTTTCTAAAAATATTTTATCCTTTATTGTAAAAGCACCTATTTTATCTGAATCAATATCAATTTCACCAACAATTTTACCTTCTTTTTTAATTGGCACCACAATCTCAGATTTAGTAGATACAAAACATGCTAAATAACGATTATCAGAAAGTACATCATCTACAACCTCTGTTTTTCCAGTTTTAGCAGCACTACCGCATACTCCTTTTCCAATAGGAATTCTTGTATGTTCTGTAGCATTTGGTCCTTTCCACGGTCCAAGAACTAAATTACTTCCTTGAAAAATATAAATTCCGACCCAAGTATAACGATTAAAATTATTACAAAGAAAATCTACAACATTTTGTAAAACATTAGAAGATCTTTCAATTATTTTTTTAATTTGCTCTTCTGCTTTTTTATAATACAAAAAGAACACCTCAGATAATATACTCAAAAAGACTTGTTTGTTTATCTTTTGGTGTTACAGGTAACGATATATTTTGTTCCGAAGTTGGTAACTTGATTTTACCATACTCGCCACCACCACCAGGAATAATTATTACTTTCTTATCTCGAAATGCTTGTATTGCTTCAGTAACCGCAGGAATTGTAACCTTTGAAATTTCTGTGATATTTGCATCTATTAAAACATTTATTTCACTGCCAAAAAAATCAACAAGATCAGCCCAAAGTTTTGTAACTTTTTGAGTAAAAGGATTTTTTTGATCTACTGCTTTTGAAATAATTTCAGCTAATGGTATAAGATGAACATAAGGTGGCCTGTGATCTGGGTGGACAGGCTTTAAATAATCTGCTTTTTCATTTATTCTATCTTTAACGCCTTTTTTAATTCGTTTGCCACAGCTGCATTTCCATTTACGCCTAATGGCATCCTCAAGAGTATAATGTGTAAAACAACTAATACAGGCGGATTCATGATATTTCCCTTCCTGAGGTGGAAGCCCAACATTTAAAACCGGTTTATTACCATCTATGCGAAGTATTGCTTTTTTTAACTCAACAAAAGTTGGTTCTTTCATCTCAAAACGATTAAACTCTCTGCCAAGTCTAACAGGATGAGCACTATGACAATCAGAGTTTGTTAAAAAAGTAAGTCTATTTAACTCTTTTATTCTATCTGCAAAATCAGTATCTGCACTAAGACCTAGTTCAATAAAGCTGACATAATCTTCCATACTACCATAACAATCCTTCAAATAATCATAATAAGCATAAATAGCAGTCCAAGGAGTAAAACCATGAGCAGGGCCAATAAGTGCATCTACATCTTTTGCAATTTGAGCTAGTTCCTCACCGGTATGATTAACATTTGGACGACCATCTGTCTCAAGATTACGGGATTTAGGTTTTATTCGCTCTTTAAAATCCTCTACGGCACTAAAACTTGGGAAATAAATTAGATGATGAACACGTTTTTCTGCTTCAACTTCTACACTAAGAATAAAACGAGTTTTATTAAGCTCAAAAGTTCCTTCATCAACTTCTTTGCATTGTTTTATTTCCTTCATCCAACCGCTATGAAGACAATCGCCAGTAGCAACAAGATTAATACCTTTGCGAGGTGCTTCTAAACTAATTGTCTCAATACTCATTTTATCACTAGTTCCACCAGAGAAACGTGAATGAATATGCAAATCAGCGTTAACAATCATAGTCTTTAAAATCCCCAAAACTTGTATAACAGAAGATGTTTATTTGCATTTATGTAAAAAGAATAAAGAGAGCTAAATTTTTTATCACAATTTTGACAAATATCATTTATTAATCTTTGTTTATTTCTCGATCTCTTCTGTATTAATTTCTTCTGGTTTTTTTCCATTTAATTTTTGTTTTTCAGGAATTTTTAGTTGGAAAAAATCCTTCTTAGCAGCAATTTCAAGTATTCCTGCAACAAATAAAATAATACCAGATATAATCAAATAAATAGCACCTGAACCAAGACCCCACTTAAAAGATATATCACCGGTTACATCTGGGAAAACATTTTGAGCATAATAAGTACCACCAGTAGGATTACTACTAATCTTGCTTAAAAGACCAACAATAAAATTGTCACTTCCAGAACTATCTGAAGAGACAATACCTGATAAATTATTTATTAGTATTAATCCAATAATTATAACAATTATTATAATAATAAATCTTATTCCTTGAAAAATATATTTTAAACCAAGTTTATTACTTTTATAAATACCAATTGTTGATAGGATCATGAAGAAAATACCTATTAAAAGAACATAGGCAAATGGAAACACCACAGATCCCATAGGAGCAGGCCCATATTGTGTTGGCATAAAAATCTGCATACCATTTGCCCCATTAAGAGTTATAACTTCGGTCATTTTAGGTGTTTGATAAACATCAGTATTTATACTTGCAGAAACTGTATACCAAGTTCCAAAAAGACCAATAATTGCAAGTATTATACCAACAAAACACAAAATATTACCTATTGTATGAAGATTTGGACCATCTATGTAGAGCATAGATACAATTCTAGGGCCAAGACCATATTTTTTATAACTACGATATATTTTAAAACAAATTACAACAAGAAATAACACAGTTAAAATTATAAGAGTCATTACAAAATTATACAAAAACCATTCAATAAGGAACAACAAATCACTTGCTTGCATCAAACCAGACCCCCAAGAAACACCATTCCACATATTATTACCAGACATATCTGTTCTATATTCTGGACCTTGAGGACCAGCTTGCCCCATAAAGAAGTCTTCTATACTATTTACTTCACCCCATAATCCATTAAAAGTAAGCCAAGACTGAGAATTCAAATCAATTAGAGTGTAATCGCTTGCTGTAAGAATTTTTCCATTATTACCTACAATATCACTTGCAATACCCAATTTACCAGAATAGGGGCGCAAATAATTTGCATGAGAGCCACGAGAAACATATACCTTAAAATGGTTACCATCCTTTTCTACCATACCCCAAAGAGCTCTTTGACCACTGTAATGTTGACTATAACCAACCCATTTCTCACCAGCAATGGGAATTTCAATTTGTACCATTTCCCAATCACCCTCATGCTGATTATGCTCACCAGGGTTGAAAACATAAAACATCCAATATTGAATAACTGTAATACCACTCGAAGTATCAACATTGTAATAAACAATTGGCGCTACAACAGGATCATTACTTTTTATTTTGTTTTGATAATCAGTAAGTAAACTATCACTAGCATCATAATACGAAACACTCTCTCCTTCAATTGTTGTATTACTTAAAACAGCGTTAGCTAAAAAATAATCGACATTAACGGGGTAACAAGTCTCCTCACCTTCAAAATATAATATAGGTGCATAATCATCTTGAATTTCGGCCCTAGCCGTTATTCCAAAAAAAGGTAATACTATTAATATAAAAATTACAATAAATAGTTTCATATATCTTGATTTTCTCATATTATCTCTCCTAAAACCTTTATTTGTAATTTAAAAGCATATAATTAATTGTTTTCAAATTAAAAAAATGCCAAAAAAACATCATTTTTTAATAGTAACATTTATTAGTCTGTACTCCATATGAAAAGTGGTAAAAAACACAAAGTGCGATGGGATGAAAAAAACTTGTGTAAAAATTATATGAATTAGAGTAAATACTATACGTGATGTGAAAGCATATGAAAGAAGTTATAAAAAGTGTAGATGCAAGCTACGACACAGATTCAATACAGGTGTTAGAAGGACTCGCAGCCGTTAAACAAAACCCTGCTATGTATATTGGTAGTACTGATGAGCGTGGTCTTCATCATCTTGTTTATGAGGTAGTTGATAATAGCATAGAT